>NZ_QAJQ01000064.1:0-1566 GCF_003852395.1 Pedobacter sp. KBW01 | reverse complement strand
GTTGTAGACGTTGTTCGACCAGTTCTGGATGGTCGTGTAACGGACCTTCGCATCCTTCTTGGCCACGATCTCGACGACTGCCGAGTGCAGCGAGTCGGTCTTGTAGATCGGTGCTGTACAGCCCTCGACGTAGTGCACCGACGAGCCTTCGTCGGCGATGATGAGGGTGCGCTCGAACTGGCCCATGTTCTCGGTGTTGATGCGGAAGTAGGCCTGCAGCGGGATCTCGACGTGGACGCCCTTGGGGACGTAGACGAAGGAGCCGCCGGACCAGACCGCGGTGTTCAGCGCTGAGAACTTGTTGTCACCGGAGGGAATGATCGAACCGAAGTACTCTTCGAAGATCTCCGGGTACTCACGCAGACCGGTGTCGGTGTCCATGAAGATGACGCCCTGCTTCTCGAGCTCTTCATTGATCTGGTGGTAGACGACCTCTGACTCGTACTGAGCGGCGACACCGGCGACGAGGCGCTGCTTCTCCGCCTCGGGGATGCCGAGCTTGTCATAGGTGTTGCGGATGTCCTCGGGCAGGTCCTCCCAGGAGGTGGCCTGTCCCTCGGTGGAGCGGACGAAGTACTTGATGTCGTCGAAGTGGATTCCCGTGAGGTCTGCACCCCAGCTGGGCATCGGCTTCTTCTCGAACAGCTTCAGCGCCTTGAGTCGACGCTGCAGCATCCAGTCCGGCTCGTCCTTCAACTTCGAGATGTTGCGGACGACTTCTTCCGAGAGTCCGCGCGCGGCGAACTCGCCGGCGTCGTTTCCGTCGTGCCAACCGTATGCGTACTGTCCGAGGTCTTTGAGCTCGGGATTCGCATCGATGATCCGATTGCCTGTGTCAGTCATCGTGAACCTCCTTGAGGTCGATCATTGCTGTGGATGAGTGGTCTGGTGAGTTCCGAGGTCGGAATGTGGGTGGTGCAGACGTGGTCGCCGTGGGCCAATGAGGACAGACGGCGGACATCGACGCCCAGGTAGTCCGAGAACATGGCGAGCTCTGCTTCACAGATCTCGGGGAACTCGGAGGCGACTGCCTGGATCGGACAATGTCCTTGGCACAGCTGCATCGCTTCGAGAGGGGTTCCGGCCGCCACCGGTGTCGCCGAAGCGGCGTAACCCTCCTTGGTCAATGCCGCAGCCAGGCCCCGGGAGCGGGAAGCCACTGTGGTGCCTCCCCGTCGGTCCAGTTCCCCGCCGAGGTTGTCGCGGAGTTTCGCGACCAGGTCCTCGGTGAATTCCTCAACGGCTTCGGGACCGACTCGGTCCTTCATAAACCGCAGGATATCGACTGCCAGCTGGTCATATGAGTGGGTGACGGACCCATGGCCACGCGAGGTGACCACGTAATGCCTGGCCGGTCTTCCACGGCCTGCCTGCTTGCCGGCGAGCTCGCGGACCTCGATGAGGCCCTCGGTCTCCAGCGCATCCATGTGACGACGAATCGCCGCGGGAGTCAGGTCGAGGCTTTTCGCCAACGCCGAAGCAGTGATCGGCCCTTCATCGAGCACCGATCGAAATACCTTCTCCCTGGTACGGCGATCTTCTGTGTCGTTCGCAGCCATTCTCCAC
>NZ_QAJQ01000063.1:1160-1436 GCF_003852395.1 Pedobacter sp. KBW01 | reverse complement strand
TGAGCCCGAAGAACCAGATGAAGAGTCCTTCTGCCACGGGTCCCAGCGATCCCAGCTTGAAGCCACCGGGCGATGGGGTTTCCGAGACCTCTTTGACATAGGCGATCACGTCGCGCTTGTCATCAGGAGTCAGGTTTGCGTCGTTGAAGATTGGCATGTTCTGCGGACCGGTCTGCATTGCCTCGTAAAGGTGCTTCTCGGAGACGTCCGACAGGTTCGGAGCGTACTTGCCGCGGGTGAGCGCACCGCCGGCGCCGACCACGTTGTGGCACATGG
>NZ_QAJQ01000063.1:340-1134 GCF_003852395.1 Pedobacter sp. KBW01 | reverse complement strand
GTGCGGAAGAGGCCACCGCCGGCTGCGGGGTCACCCTTGGATGCGTCGAGGTTCTCTTCCTCAGGAACGGCAGGGCCGGGGCCCAGCGAAGCAACGTAGGCCGCGAGCTGAGCGGTCTGCTCCTCATCGAACTGAGGTTCCTTGGTACGTGCCTGCGGCCCATTGGCCTGCAGCGGCATACGACCGGTTCCGACCTGGAAGTCGACGGCAGCTGCGCCGACGCCGATGAGACCCGGTCCGGCCTTCGAACCCTCGCCGCTGAGACCGTGGCATGTTGCACAGTTCGCTGCGAAGAGCTTTTTGCCTTCCTCGACGTCCGAGGCGCTGGCGGTCTCCGCCTGGGCGCTCGAAGTCTGAGTGAAGAGTGCGTAGGCTCCGCCAGTCAGCAGCAGTGCCACCAAGAGCAGCACAACCAGTGCCATTGGGTGCCTGCGGCGATCTGCTAAAAGCTTCACGTGATCGTCCTTTGCTTTAAATGTTGTGAGTCCGAATGGCCGAGCATCTCGAGCCGACTATTGAAGGAGGTAGATGACTCCGAAGAGACCAACCCAGACAACGTCGACGAAGTGCCAGTAGTAGGACACGCAAATCGCGAATGTGGCGTCATGGTGACCGAACTTCTTGGCTCCGTATGCTCGTCCGATCACAAGCAGGAAGCAGATGAGTCCGATGGTCACGTGAATACCGTGGAACCCAGTGGTCAGGTAGAAGACGGAACCATAGCCATCGCTGTTGATGGCGATGCCTTCGCTGACCAGGGTGGCGTATTCCATGACCTGGCCGGAGACGAAGAC
>NZ_QAJQ01000063.1:0-331 GCF_003852395.1 Pedobacter sp. KBW01 | reverse complement strand
GGAAGGTGAGGTAGAACCACTCAACCATTCCCCATTTGGCGACGTTGAACAGAGAACCCGTCCGGCGAGGCCGGAACTTCTCCGCTGCGAAGACGCCCAGCTGGCAGGTGAATGAAGACGACACCAGGATCAGCGTGTTGCCGAGCGCATATGGGATGTCGAGAACCTCAGTCTGGGTCTCCCATAATTCCGGCACAACGGATCGAATGGTGAAGTACATGGCGAAGAGCGCGGCAAAGAACATCAGGTCGCTCGCGAGGAACACGATGAAGCCCACCGTGGTCACATTCGGACGATTGACAACCGGATGTGCTGGCGCTGTTTGAGATGC
>NZ_QAJQ01000062.1:0-1078 GCF_003852395.1 Pedobacter sp. KBW01 | reverse complement strand
TTCCGATCTTGCAGTGACCTCTTCGGTTGAGACCTGGATGACTTCGCCCAGGGCTTCGACCGTGTCTCCGGGACGGATCGTGGCACCTCGGCGAGTTTCGACCTCACCGTTGACCACAACTTCACCGTCGGCGATCATGTCTTTGGCCATCGCGCCGTGTTCGGCGACACCGTGGAGTTTGAGCAGCTGACCGAGTTTGATCGAATCGCCGCGAATCTCGATCGTCTCCATCAGAAGATATCTCCCAGATCGAATCCGTCGCCGCCGAAGAGACCGCCGCCATCGCCGCCGTCGCCTCCACCGAAGAATCCGCCGCCGTCTCCGCCAGCATCGCCGCCTCCGGCGTCACCACCGGTCGCGTCACCGCCGACGTTGCCGTCCCAGCCACCGCCACCCATGCCACCGAACATCATCGACCCCATGAGCACACCGGGCAGAAGTCCGGAGCCTGCATAGGAGTTGAAGTATCCACGGTTGTATTCGGCGTAGGCCGGGCCTGCTTCCCAATAGGCACGGCGAGTGTGTCCGTCACCGGTCACGACCTTGCGCACCGCAGGTTCGGCACCCACGGCCACGCGCTCGGCGTCGGCTGCACAGACGGGAACTGGTCGCAGCTGTCCACCGGCTGGTGCCCAGTCGATGTCCTCGACCGAGGGGCCGTGCTGCGGGTTGAAGAAGCATGGTGGGCGGCGTACGGGAAGCGGCTTTCCGTCAACGCGGGCCCGCAAGCACGTGGCGGCGTAGCGACCGTCTTCGAGAGCCTCGGTGACATGGCGGATGTCAGAGGGCTCGTCGACGTTGTCGAGCGTCTCCTTCGCCACATCGTAGGAATCCAGTGACTGTTTGTAATCCTGCGAACCGCCGGTGTCGAGTTCGACTCCGGCAGTGAGGATATCGAGTTCGGCGACTTCCTCGCCGAAGGACGTGACGTCTTCTTCAGCGGTCTTCGTCACCTGACGGAGCTCAGCGTCGGCGAGCTCCTTCTTTCGGTGCTTTTCCTTGCGGTAGCTCACGAAGAAAATGGTGCCGAGCACCACGAGTATTATCAGGAATACTGCTCCCACGATCTATGCCTCCC
>NZ_QAJQ01000061.1:439-1413 GCF_003852395.1 Pedobacter sp. KBW01 | reverse complement strand
GCGGTGACCGCCGACAGTGCCGCAGGCTCGGCGAAGAGGTCTGGCTCCGAGTCCGCGTCATCGGTCGGCGTGGCCGAGCCGAGACGGATCGTGGCCAGATAGGTCTTGGACACACCGGTGATGTAGCCCAGGAGTTTGGTCCCGCGGCCCAGCCCGAGAACGAGCACGCCCGTGGCCATGGGGTCGAGGGTTCCGGCATGCCCGACCTTGCGGGTGCCGTACCAGCGCCGAATCCGAGAGACGACGCCGTGGGAAGTCAGGCCTTGGGGCTTGTCACAGACAATGACACCCTGTGGGGAAGTATCGCTCACGTCTCAGGTTCGATCAGTTGAACGAGGCGTGCACGTGGTCCATGTGGTTGTCCGTGGGTGAACCGCGGTCTTCCATGCTGCTCCACCCGCTGCCTGGCTGCCAGATCCGCTGCTTCCAGATGACGTACTTGACGTCGAGTGCTCCGGAGTTCTGGATCAGGTACTCGGCGATACGGTCGGCCGTGGACCCGTCGATCATGATGTCGACGGCTCCGCCTGTGTAGTGGTCCGAGGTGCCGGAGCCCGGCCGAACGCCACCGTAGGTCTTGACTTCGGGGAACTTCGCACACACGGCGCGGTAGCCGTTGACGGTGTTGGGCTGCAGTCCGGATTCGATCGAGGACGAGACCGAGCACGGTTCGTTCGAGATGCCCTCTGGAGTGTCTCCACCCTCAGACGACTTCTCATCCGAATCGGTGGACTTATCCTCGGATGACTTCGCACCGCCGGACTCCGCCTGCGCCTTCTCCGTCGTCGGGGACGGCTTGGGCTTGGGAGTCTTGACGTCGAGTGTTGTCTTCGAGGTCTTGTTCTTGTACTTGGGATCGTCCTTGACGTCCTTGAGGTATTCTTCGCCGGCCTTCTCGCGCTGGGCGTCGATCTCGTCCTGACTGACGGCCGAGGGACTCGACTTCGCCTGCTGCGCAGAGGTGTCAGCGGCCT
>NZ_QAJQ01000061.1:0-328 GCF_003852395.1 Pedobacter sp. KBW01 | reverse complement strand
ACGGGGAAGGCCCGGTCCGCGAGGTCAGCGTCGACGGCTTCGCGATCGCGGCAACGACGGGACGCTGCCTGACAGTTGACAGAACAGAGGTGGCGGTCGACGGTGCGTCCGAGGAGTGCCGACCGGCAGAGCGCTTGCTGGCCTTGCCTGCCTTGCCGGCGGGAGTCAGATCCCGGACCAGCTGCTTAGCGAAGCCAGGCTTTGGCGAAGAGTGCTTACCCAATTCAGAAGTCCCTTAACAGAGTCGTAATCATTTCGTTACCAGAAAAAGTCTAAACCAGAAGTGAAAGATTACAAAACTGTTACGTGAAGTTTTTCCGCGAGAGTG
>NZ_QAJQ01000060.1:0-1306 GCF_003852395.1 Pedobacter sp. KBW01 | reverse complement strand
CTCGACCACTTCCGACAGCTCCAAGGACACCGACGGAGCTGCCGACTCCACGGGTGCAGGCGAAGACTCTGCCGCAGACTCCGAAGGGTCAGAGTCCGGGGCGAACAGCGACGCCGGCGCGTCCTCCGACGGGACAGACGCAGACGGCGACAATGCAGGCTCGCTGCCGCGCACCGGTGCGGACATGGGCCAGTACCTCATCATGGCCGGCATCGCGCTGGGTCTCATCGGCTTCGGTGTCCTTGCCATCTACCTGGCACGTCGCCGTCGGAACGGTCGTCGCGGAGACGGTCGCCGCAGCGGGGCACAGTCGAGCAACGACGTCCTCGGCTCAATCGGGTGGGATTGAGCGCGAAGATTCTCTGCTCGGCTGGGTGGGACTGAAGCCTGCGATGGTGTCAGTCGATCTTGCCGATGGGTTCGCGTTTCTCGGCCTGGAACTGGTCCTCGGCGCGACCGCGAGCCCAATAGGCTGAGATCGACAGCGACTCACGGGGCACCTCGTGTTCCTTGAGGACCGTCCGGATCGTTTTGATGGTCCCGCGCTCACCGTGGGCGAAGACCTGCGGTGTTCCTTCGGACCAGTCGAGCTCGCGAACAGCGGAGATGAGCTCATCGTCATTGTCGACCCAGACCACGGTGACGCCAGCAGGTGTGGCCGGCAGCAGCCGGTCTGCTTCGTCTGCGACGGCGGCGATGACGGTGCCCTTCGCCTCGGTGTCCATGGCTTCAAGCGCGGTGCTGACAGCAGGTATTGCGGTGTGGTCGGCAATGAGCAGATGCCATGCGGCATCGGGGTTCGGCCGGTACTTGCCTCCGGCACCGACCATGACGATGGTGTCACCTGGCTGCGCGGTCTTGGCCCAGGGGCCTGCAACGCCCTCGTCACCGTGGATGACGAAGTCCAGTGACAGCCATTTCTCGTCTTCGTTGATCTCCCGCACGGTGTAGGTGCGGTTGCGGGGCAGCTTCTCGGGGGAGTTCTCCCGCAGCTCTGCCAGATCATAGGGCGGAGTGAGACCGTGTGCGGGGTCGGCGAACATGAGCTTGACGTATTTGTCGGTCGCCTCGTTGCTGTTGAGGGCATCGAAGCCCTCACCGCCGGCCCTGATGCGAATCAGGTTCGGGGAGATGGCGGTGACCTCGTGGACGGTGAGGATGGCCTGCGGCCGGGGTGGACGGGCTGAGCTGTTCTGCGTTGTGTGCGTCGTCGACATAGAGAGCCTTCCTGGGATGCGCTGGGATGCGACAGGGCCGGGCCGTTCGGATGGGCCGCCTCGGCGAGGGCCCCAAACTGCGCCTGCAT
>NZ_QAJQ01000059.1:1018-1254 GCF_003852395.1 Pedobacter sp. KBW01 | reverse complement strand
GGGCACGAAGACACCGATGCTCGCACGGTTCTCCACCGTCGCCGGTGAGCTGGGCTCACCCGACTCCTGGCGCGACGTGCGCGGATTCGCACTCAAGTTCTACACCGAAGACGGAAACTTCGACATGGTGGGCAACAACACCCCCGTGTTCTTCGTCCGCGATCCCATGAAGTTCCCCGACTTCATCCACTCGCAGAAGCGCACCCCCGATTCGGGACTGCGCAGTAACAACATGC
>NZ_QAJQ01000059.1:0-867 GCF_003852395.1 Pedobacter sp. KBW01 | reverse complement strand
CGCAGTAACAACATGCAGTGGGACTTCTGGTCGCTTTCGCCGGAATCGGCACACCAGGTCACCTACCTGATGGGACCGCGTGGCCTGCCCAAGACCTGGCGGAACATGAATGGCTACTCCTCGCACACCTACATGTGGGCCAATCAAGCCGGCGAACGGTTCTGGGTCCAGTACCACTTCCACACCGACCAGGGCGTGGAGAACATGACCAACGAGGAAGCCGGACGGATGGCCGGCGAGGACGCGGACATGCACCGTCGCGACCTGTTCGACGCGATTGAGCGCGGCGACTACCCGTCATGGACCGTCAGCGTTCAGATCATGCCGTATGAAGAGGCCAAGACCTACCGGTTCAATCCCTTCGATCTGACGAAGACCTGGTCGAAGAAGGACTACCCGCTCATGGAGATCGGCAAGTTCACGCTCAACAAGAACCCGTCGAACCACTTCGCGCAGATCGAGCAGGCCGCATTCAGCCCCTCGAACACCGTGCCGGGCACCGGAATCTCGCCCGACAAGATGCTCATGGGCCGCGTCTTCTCCTACCCGGATGCGCAGCGCAACCGCATCGGCACCAACTTCAACCAGCTGCCGGTCAACGCTCCCATCACGAAGACCAATTCCTATGACAAGGAAGGTCAGATGGAGTACCACCATTCAGGTGATGCCCCGAACTATGCGCCCAACTCCTACGGCCGTCCGTACCAAGCCGAGGAGACTCAGGTCGAAGCGCGGTGGGAGTCCGATGGTGAGCTGGTCCGCAGTGCCGCCACTCTGCACGCAGAAGACGACGACTTCGGTCAGGCACACACACTGATCCGCGAGGTCTACTCCGAAGAGGAGCGTCAGGGTCTCATCGAAACCGTC
>NZ_QAJQ01000006.1:0-272511 GCF_003852395.1 Pedobacter sp. KBW01 | reverse complement strand
AACTTTTTGGGGCATGTCCATTTAAGCTGTGGCCTTTTTGTTAGCACAATTTTTTTTAAGCTCCGCCGCCAACTTTACCAATTTCCCAGTAAGGCATGGTAATCATCTGGCTAAAGCGTACACCCCGTTGTTTAAGGTATTTTTTAAATTGTTGTACCGATTTTGCTCTCCCGGTGAGGTAAAAAGTAGCATCTTGCCACATCTCCCAGCATAAGGGATGCATATTATCCATCCAGTTAATGGCATTTTTTGCCGGAGCATTTAAATCTGAAGGAACAACATCAATCAACAGGTTAATGTGATCAACTGAATCGAAATTTTCTTCCTGTAACTCCAATATTCCAAAATACTCCACATCTTCATCAGCCGCCTTTTTTCCAAGCGATTCGTACAAACCAAGACTTGTTTCATCACCAAAAAAGAAATGCTGATTGGAAGCTTCATTATACTTTACTCTTGCACGATCAACAATCAGCTTCAATATATCGCCTTTTTGGATATTTACCGCCAGGCTATGGCCTGGCCCCTGCCTGTTCAGGTAAAAAATAACCTCACAAGTGCCGTTTCTCTCATCAAAGCCCGATAAAGTATAATGTCTGTATTCGTTGGCGTTAACCCTTAGCAGTACCTCGTTACCTGGTATAAATTTGGCATCAAAAAATTCTCCTTCAAAGGTAACGCACTTTAAGTTGCTGCTTAACATTTTGATTTCCACAACTTCTGCTTGATATATTTTATTGCTGATCACTTTTTCCATTGTGTTGGCCAGCCATGAAGGTAATTTAGGCATCGTATTAATTTGTTTAGTAACTTTGAACAAAAGTAGCTGTCTAACAAACGGATCTTTTTATACCAAAAGGATTAAAGTTTATATCACAAGGATTTTATGGCCTTAAATATTTATGATGGCGACGAGAGATACTATGTTGTAGGGAACAAACTCGACAATAACGCCCTTAATCAAGCCCTTGTAACCGAGCGAAGGGATAAATATAGCTTTCCGTTTGGCGACGCAGAGATTGTGGAGATTGCTTTTTCGGGAATTTATATTGTTTATGGCGATATGCTGGTAAAGAAGAGCCGCCTGCGCATTAAGTCTTTTGATGAGCCCGATATGGTTGAGCTCCATTTTTCGATTATGGGAGGAGGAATTATGGAAAATTATCTCACCAACAAGCGCCTGGATATTAAAGCCAATCAACATAACATTATTTACAGCCCTGATTTTGATGGAATGGCCGAGTTTACGGTAGGCGGCCCACATAAATTTTTTGAAGTAAACTTCGAACGGTCGCGCTTTATTGATTTAACGAGCGAAAGCAGTACCTTATTAAGAAATTTTGCCGAAAATATCATGAATAACCGTTCGGTAGAAATTTCATCAGAGAATCTGCCCATCAGCCTGGCCATGCACAGCTGTATTAACGATATTATGAACTGCCATTTTACAGGTGGATTAAAATTGTTGTTCCTTCAATCTAAATGTTTGGAGCTTTTGGCGCTACAGGCGCAGGCTTTTGAAGAGGCGGCGAGGAAAACGGAGCGTCCGACATTAAAATCAGCTTACGATAAAGAACGAATTTATTATGCAAGAGAATACTTGTTAGCCAATGCCTGCAAACCACCTTCTTTAACCGAATTGGCAAAAGTAGCGGGCATAAACGAGTTTAAACTAAAACAGGGCTTTAAGGAAACATTTGGTAACTCTGTTTTTGCTTATCTAAGCGATTATAGATTAATGAAAGCAAAAGAGCTTTTGGCCGATAAGCAAGTCGACATCAAAAATATTTCTGACGATTTGGGTTACTCGTCTGTACAACATTTTAACAAGGCATTTACCCGGAAATTTGGCTTAAGTCCGGGCAAAGCGCGATAATATTTGCCATGGGTTTAAACCCATGGCAAATAAATCTTTTAACCTTTTTTCCGTTTTTTCTTCAGGTCTAAATAATCAACGTAATACAAAACCTTAACCGATAAGCTGTTATTTTGAGGCGCATTTAAAATCCCGCTTAGGTTTTTGTTGTAGCGCTGTGTATAAAAAGTATCGTAAGTTTCAGCCGCATCTTTATACGAAACAGAAAGTGTACTTCCCGGCGCAAATTGCCAGGTATAAATTAAATCGATATTAAAAACATTGTAATTCCGGTCCATTCCGGTTAATAGCGCTCCCTGATAATCGGTTAAGTTACCATCGGGCTTTAGCAGGTAAAATTCCTTATTCCTTCTATCGCTCCAGTAATGCCGCAACACCACAGTAATCCCCATTAGGTTGGTAAAAGTATATTTGGCATCGAACGAGTTTTCTACCGTTCTGCGATCATACCTTGAAAAAATGGACTGATTACCTTGTGTGGTTACCCAGTTAACATAGTTGTAATTTGGGTTAAAGTTTAAATCCAATCCAAATGCAACTTTATCGTTAAGCCTTAGGTTTTGAAAAAAGTAAAAGTTATACATTTTTCCTTTGAATAGCTGTTGTTCAAAAAAGCGGATATTTCCACCAAAATTATAAGCTTTAGCGCGGTTGGGGTTGATGTACAGGCTTACACCATAATTTTCGGGGGCGTGGTAAACCTGCCCGGTCCTTGCTTCGTAAAAATCGTTGCTTTTCCTGTCCCAGCTTACATCGAATTCTGCCGACCACTGGTTTTTAAACTGAACCCAATACCCTCCGTTAAAACCAATTTTTTGATAAGCTGCCGGAATTGCCCTGCGCGAATAGTTTAAATTAAGCCAGCTTTCAAACTGGTTATACCATTTGCTGGGTTTGTATATGTTGTAGCCAATGCCTATCCGCTGATCTAAGAAGTTGTTATTGGTAAAGAAACCCATATCCGATGGATCGAATTTATTATCGGCATATACCTGGTTGTAGCTCCAGGTAAAATTGCCACTTTGTTTTCCGAAACGAAGTGTATAACTATAACCAGTACTACTTTCTTCGCCACGTAAATAGCTCATTTTAGCCCCGCCATTAACAAAATACTTATTGCCTTTATTGTTTAAATTGAAAAGCAGCGCACTAACATTGGCATCATAGGCAGTACCTTGTCGCAGTACATTGGTATTGATAAAGGTAGCCGAACTGTTGTTTTTTAACGATTGGTCGAAAACCAGAATGTTGTAATTGGTTAAGGGCTGTGTTTCTACCATCCCAAGGTTACCTTGCACATCCTCTACTTCGGTTTCCATGCTGTTGGTAATGGCATTAAAAATACCAATACCCAAACCCTTTGCCGTACGCCCCGAAATTTTGGTTGCATTTAAAACCTTAGCCTCTGTTTGGTCTTTCACAACTTTATCATTACCAACCCCGCTGTAATTGTAATAGGCTGGTATGGAGCCAATCCGTTTCGAATAAAATAAATCGCCCTTGTTAAACAATTCAGTTCCTTCTGTAAAAAATTGCCTGTTTTCGTTAAATTTTACTTCGAAAGGAGTAAGGTTAAGAATCCGGTTATCTGATTGCACCTGACCAAAATCGGGCACCAGTGTCATATCTAAGGTAAAACTGTTGTTAATACCATATTTTACGTCCATACCGCCATTAAAACGCGAAGTTGTGTTTTTAACTCCAGGTTGATTTATAGGGTAGTGGTTTACATAGGCGGATAGATATGGCGAAAAGGAAAGTCTTAAGGGTGGTTTAATGTCTTTTATGCCTGTCCAAAGCCCCTCCTGATTGATAAAACCATTTACCTTAGGGTCAACAAAATTCCAGAAGGTTTGTGTATTGCTGCGCTGTATCCTGCGGCTAAAATTTAATCCCCAGTTTTGTACATCCTTGCTTGAAAAGCGCAGGGCAGAGTAAGGAATTTTCATTTCGCAGGTCCAGCCTTTATCGTCGATTTTAACTGCACTTTCCCAAACCGCATTCCAGTTTTCATCTTCATTGCCCACCTGCGAGTATTTGGCATCAAACTGTACCCCAGCAGCGGTAACAAAAAAACCATTGCCATTCATCTTATCGTAAAAGGGATCGACAATGATGGAAATAAAATCGGCATTCCCAATGTTATCTCTCGAAACCAACTCATGCGAAACACTATCCGGACTATCGTACATCCGCGCATAAACATAAATGGCTACATCATCATAAAGCACCTTCATTTCTGTACGTCTATCGGCAGTTTCTACCTTCCCCGGGTGAGGCCTGATTTGAAAAAAATCGGTAGCAAGCGGAACATCTTTCCAGCATTCATCATCTAAAACACCATCAATTTTAGGACTTTGAAGGGTTCTTTTTGCTTCTAAATGCTTTTGCTTGGTAATATCCTGAGCCTTGCAAAAAGCACATATCAATAGTAGAACCGGGAGGATGCAGCGCTTCATTCGTTTAAGTTAATCGGGTATAAGACCAACTCTCCAACAAAATGTTGCACCAAAACAGAAATATAATCGCCCGGCCATAAAGTTTTGACTTTGAGTTGCTAAGATTTACAATCAAAATTTGATACATTTGCCTTTTATTAAAAACAAGTAGCTTTTTGCCATCCGGCACTAAGCCTTTAGCTTAAAAAAAGATGTTTGATAATTTACAGGACAAGCTAGACAGAGCATTTAAAGTATTAAAAGGACAAGGCAGCATTACGGAAATCAACGTGGCAGAAACCATGAAAGAGATTCGTAAAGCATTATTAGATGCCGACGTTAACTATAAAACCGCAAAAGCATTTACTGATGATGTAAGGCAAAAAGCTTTAGGGCAAAATGTACTTACAGCGGTTTCGCCAGGCCAGTTGCTTACCAAGATCATGAACGATGAGCTTGCAGCCTTAATGGGCGGCGAGGTTACCGAACTAGATACTAAAGCAAACCCAACTATTATTTTAATTGCAGGTTTAAACGGTGCGGGTAAAACCACATTTGCCGGTAAACTTGCCTTGCATTTAAAAGGTAAAGGCAAAAAGCCTTTATTGGTTGCAGGCGATATGTACCGCCCTGCTGCTGTTGATCAGTTAGAGGTTTTAGGTACTACGGTTGGCGTATCTGTTTATGCCAACCGTGCATCAAACGATCCTGTGGGCATTGCTTTAGAAGGTATTGCACATGGTAAACAAAATGGAAATAATGTAATCATTATCGATACCGCCGGCCGTTTAGCGATCGACGAATCGTTGATGAACGAAATATCTGAGGTTAAGGCTAAAACCAATCCACACGAGATTTTATTCGTAGTAGATGCAATGACTGGTCAAGATGCGGTAAATACAGCTAAAGTATTTAACGACCGCTTAGACTTTACTGGTGT
Source organism: Pedobacter sp. KBW01 (assembly GCF_003852395.1). NCBI lineage: Bacteria > Pseudomonadati > Bacteroidota > Sphingobacteriia > Sphingobacteriales > Sphingobacteriaceae > Pedobacter > Pedobacter sp. KBW01. The sequence continues at coordinate 267,257 of NZ_QAJQ01000006.1, read as the reverse complement.
TGTTTTAACCAAATTAGATGGTGATACCCGTGGTGGTGCGGCCCTTTCAATTAAATCGGTAGTAAACAAACCGATTAAATTTATTGGTACCGGCGAGAAAATGGAAGCACTTGATGTTTTCTATCCTGATCGTATGGCTTCGCGTATTTTGGGTATGGGTGATGTGGTTTCCCTTGTTGAACGTGCTCAAATGCAGTTTGACGAGAAAGAGGCGGCAGAACTTCAGAAAAAAATCCGTAAGAATAAATTCGATTTCAACGATTTCTATAACCAGATTCAGCAAATCAAGAAAATGGGTAACATGAAAGATTTGATGGGCATGATTCCAGGGGTTGGCAAAATGATGAAAAATGTAGATATACAGGATGATGCATTTAAATCAATCGAAGCTATTATTAACTCGATGACCCCATTCGAAAAAGAAAACCCTGACGCCATTCAGCAAAGCCGCCGTTTACGCATTGCAAAAGGTTCGGGCAGCAAAGTAGAAGAAGTTACCAAGCTGATTAAACAGTTTGAAGATATGCGCAAAATGATGAAGCAGTTTTCGAACCCCGCAGCAGCGGCAGCCATGATGAAAGGTATGCCTAAAATGCCATTTGGTAGATAGGAGATAGGTTTAAGGTGTAAAGCCAATAGACAGAAAATATAGTCCCGATCAGAAATGGTCGGGATTTTTTATTTTAAAGGATTTAGAGATCGGCTTAAATATTTTCTTTTAGCTAAACAATTACTATCTTAGTCGATATTGATTATCCATTTCCGGATAAACAACACATCCCACTTTATTTTATTAAAAAGAATTGAATGCTTGTAAAAACATACGGGAGTGCTGTTTATGGCGTAAATGCACTTACCATAACCATCGAAGTGAATATCAGTGCCTGCACCAAATACTACATGGTAGGCCTGCCCGATAATGTAGTAAAAGAAAGCTTGAGGCGTGTAGCCAGTGCCATTACGGTATCGGGATTCCGCATGCCCAAATAAAAAATTGTAGTTAACCTGGCACCCGCCGACTTAAAAAAAGAAGGCTCCTCTTACGATTTGCCTATTGCCATTGGCATTTTAGCCACTTCAAGGCAGATTCCACATGATGAATTAGAAAACTATTTCATTATGGGCGAACTTTCTTTAGATGGCTTCATTCAGCCCATAAGATGGGCTTTACCCATTGCCATACAGGCACAACAAGATGGCTTTGCAGGTTTTATCCTGTCTAAACAGAATGTGCGCGAAGCCGGCATTGTTAACGATTTAATTGCCTATGGCGTAGATAACCTGGCCCAGGTTGACGCGTTTTTCAATAAACACGAAGCTTTAGAACAAGTTAAAATTGATACCAAAGCAGAATTTTTAAAGAACATCAACCAATACGAACACGATTTTGCCGATGTTAAAGGACAGGAAAACATTAAGCGCGCACTCGAAATTGCTGCCGCCGGCGGGCACAATGTTATTTTAATTGGTCCGCCGGGTACTGGTAAAACAATGCTTGCCAAACGCCTGCCTACTATTTTACCCCCCCGTTAAATTTATGGAATGAGTTTATAATAATTCCAGAAAGAAAAACGATATTCCAGAGATAACTGAGGTAGGTTTGATTTGTTGAGGTGCCTGTGTACTTGATTTAGTGTAATTATTGAAAAACGAGTGAATACTGAGAAACCACGAGATGTTATTTTTTCAACCAGGCAACTTGTTGGTCTGGTGTGTGTGGTGAGGCTAAAATTTCTCCATAGAGATCTGGTCTTCTAGCATTTTTATATCGAAAGCCACCTGACATTTCTAATTCATCCTTACACAGTTCAGCAACGATAAATTCATTTTCCATTGTTCTGCATTCAGCTACAATTTCTCCGAAAGGATTTATGATCATCGAGCAGCCATTTTTTAATTGGTCATCATCCATGCCTATCGGATTACAAAAAACCGCATAAATTCCATTATCATAAGCGCGCGCAGGAAGCCATTTCATCAGCCAGTTTCGCCCTTTATCACCATCAAATTCCGATCTTAGTACGGCAGCATTTTTGTCTTTTTCTTTCCAAAGCTCCGCATCTACAAACCCTGCACCAGGGCGAGGAGATGGTGTACACATCGTTACATGAGGCATAAAGATTATTTCTGCACCAAGTAATGCCGTTGCCCTTACATTTTCTATTACGTTATTGTCATAGCATATCAAAATTCCACATTTCCAACCCTTAATTTCAAAGATTGTATAGGATGTACCTGGCAATAAGTTAGAATTGATGAAAGGATGAAGTTTACGGTGTTTAGCAATAAGTCCGGTCTCATTGACGCAAACATACGCTTTGAACATATTTTCATATTCATCCTTTTCAAAAAGGCCGGCTAGAATTGTAATTTTATACTTATTTGCCATGTCAATCAGAGCGGTTACCGAAGGGCCGTTTGGTATCACCTCTGATAAGGCAAGCATTTCACTCCGGCTAAGTTTTCTTGCAAATGAATAGCCCGTCACAGAGCATTCATGAAAAGCAATAACCTCGACCCCAGATCTTGATGCTTGGCTGACAATTTCTTCTATTACAGAAAGGTTATAAACCTTGTCGCCGCTGGCATTCTCGAATTGGACAGCTGCTACTTTTAAATTTCCCATATCTTTTTTCTACAAATTTATATCTTACACCATTACCGGTATTGGATGTTTCCGACAAAGTGCGTTAACCTCTAAAGCTAAAAAGATTCATTGCCAATGGATCAAAAGATGCTAGATATTTTAATGGTGAGGTGCTTGTAATTTCTTTAAATTTGTTATTAAGATGGGCCTGATCATAAAATCCTGCTTCAATTGCCGCCTGTACAGGAGTATAGATGTGGTTGGGGTCTCTCAAAATTTTTAAATAATGATTTATACGCAAGATCCCATTTAATTTCTTTGGGGAAATTCCTATAAAACGATCAAACCTCCGCTCCAATAACCGTTCACTTACAAACAAGCCTCGCAGTAGCTCTTGGATGCTGATTTTGCCATGGCTCTGGTTCATATGATATAGGCTTTCTCTTAGCAATTCATCGGTTGGAGGCAAAGTTGATAAGAGATTAAAGAAGAATCTTTCCAGCTCTTTTATGATTTCACCCTCATCGTTTAACCCTCTGATAGCCATTTGCAGGAAAGAAGCACTTAGACCGAACAAAGCACTTAAAGGTAGGATGCAATTTTTCAACCTGTCAGGCTTTATCCCACTTAAAAAAGCGAGCGCATAAGGCTGGAGAACAATAACTATCATTCCACAGGCTGGTGGCGGAGGGATAATTATTGGATGTTCCATCAAACCATAAGCAATCAATTCCCCCTTTTGAAGTTTTTGATTATGAAGGAATGGAAGCCGGGAATACGATAGTGGTACAACGATGCCTGGATTGCCATCCGAAAAAAATCTCATCACAGAGTTGCTTGTCGAAGGGTAATAGATCAAAAAATGTTTTATGATGACCTTAAGACCATCTGATGGAACTATCTGCATAATGTAATAGACTTAATTTTCATTACCAAGGTTGCAAAAGCTCTAATGCGCATAGTAATTTGTAAAATTCAACAAAACCTCGCCTAAGTTATAGTGAGCCCGTAATTTACTATTAAACGGTGGAATAATGATAACGATTATAACATCGAATCTATCTTTTCCATTATTGGTTTGTTTTCTTCTAATTCCCAACTACAAATTGTAGCTCCATCAACTCCCAGAATTTTTCCAAATTGTTTTTGGCTAAGCCCATTAATGTTTCTATGCGCTTTTAGTTTCCCTGAAGGAGAAGTCAAATCAACCTCAAACGGCATGTAACCCAAAAAATTTATAATGCACGGAAAAAATTGAATTTGAGGAGTACTCCGGTTTCTTTCCCAATTTGTAATGCAGTCTTCAGTAACTCCACAAATTCTTGCCACGTCTTTTTGAAGCAGCTTTAGTTCCATTCTTTTCTTTCTTATATGATCACCGATCGATACTGGATTTTCTGGATAGGAAATAGGCATTGGTTTTCCGGTTTGGCTTTCAAAACGCAAACAAGGCAACGCAGGAATGTCCATGTGGTTTTTACAATCACCCTGAAAAGGACTGTGTTTGCGCACCCGGAGTAGTTCAAAAATACCTAAGCAAAATTTCAGGGCCGCTTTTAGACCGCATTGATCTTCATGTTGATGTTACTCCTGTAAATTTTACCGAGCTGGCCTCTAAAGAAGAGACAGAAAAGAGTGGTGAGATCAGCACGCGGGTTATCCGTGCACGCGAAATACAGGATCGCCGCTTTGAAGATAAGGAGGATTTACATTACAACGCACAAATGAGCCCTAAAATGGTTCGCAAAGTATGCCGGACCAGTAACGAAGAAAACGCACTATTAAAATCAGCAGTGGAAAGATTGGGTTTATCTGCGCGGGCCTACGACAGGATTTTGAAAGTAGCCCGAACAATTGCCGATTTGGATGGGAGCGAAAACGTAGAGCTGGAACACCTCGCAGAATCGATTAATTACCGCAGTTTGGACAGAGATGGCTGGGCGGGGTAACGCATACAAATTACCATATATTTTAGCCGTATGGAACAAATAGCTAAAATTACAGCTCTTTGAAGAACCCTATATGGTCTATGTATCTACATGGCTTAACAAAACAACGTCTTTTAACATGAGAATATCCACCGTATAGTTTAAAAACTAAATAAGAAGAAATGATTACCACAAAAGCCTACTTAAGATCACTAACCTACAATGTGATTGGTGCAGCAATTGAAATTCATAAGTCCCTTGGCTCTGGCTTGCTAGAAAGTGTTTACCATGAAACATGAACTTTCACTTAGGGGTATTAACTTTATAACCGAAGTGTCTACACCTGTGTGCTATAAAAACATTGCTGTGGCAACAACGCTACGCTGTGACCTACTCATTGAAAATTGCCTCGCTGTTGAGATAAAGGCTACAAAGAATATCAAACCTATTATTGAGGCACAGATATTAACCTACATGAAGTTACTTGAAGCTCCGCAGGGATTGATAATAAACTTCAACTGCATAAACATTTTAATGATGGACAAAAAACATTTGTCAATGATTTTTATCGATATTTAGAGGAATAAGCTCAGCGAATACCGCGCGCAATGTTTAACTATGAACAAGCTCATTTATTTATTCTTTATTCTCTTTAACAGCAACTTGTTTGCACAAAAAGTATTTCACCTGGTCAATTCCAAAGATACATGGCAATATATCCATCCTTTTAGAGATAAAAGTTATGTGATAGCCATACAATACGAGCTGGACGAAAAAGGCAAAGACCTAGGAGTGAGAAATTCGAATATTTACTTTGGTAAAACTGGCATAAAAACTGACAATGTATTTTGGAAAGAAAAAATTGATCTGCGTTTGATTAAAGACAATATCTCCTACGAAGATTATAATAATGATGGCATTAAAGACCTACTTATTTTTTCAGATACCGGAGGTCGTGGTGGCAATGCCTTTTATTATTTATTTCTTATAAATTCTAAAAACAGAAAAATCAATAAGGTTAAACATTTCGAAAATATTGTAAATCCCGAATACAATCGCAAACACAAAGTGATCGTTTCTTATGGCCTATCGGGTACAAACCATTATAGCATTTATAAAATTTCGAGAGATAACAAAGCTTATGAGATCGGAAAAAGTTTTGAAGATACTTTTGAAAGCGATCCAACTGAATTAGACCGGAGAATTAAAAAGATTTTAAAAAACACTGTCCATTAATTACGATTATTCCAAAAATAATAGGCACTTGCTCTCTTTCTTTCGGCAACTCGCCACCAACCACTCAAAAACAAAGTAAACAACTTACCATCAACGTATTAAACTTCAAACAAACGTTTCAAATCACCCTGATTCAATAGGCCTATCACCCTCTTTGGCATAGTCATTGTCAAAGCACTGTTACATTTATTACCTATTTAAAAACTAAAGAGTGAAAGAGATGAAAAAGACAGTTCAGATTTTCAGCATGCTTTTAATAGCATTAACAGTGATGGTTTCGTGTAAAAAAGATACCGATCCCGCCGATCGTGATTTCTTTGTGGGCACTTATAAAGGCTCAGTTTCTTACCGTAGTGGCGAATCAACCATTACCAGTAGCGACGGCAAAGTAACCGTAAGTAAAGTTGGTGAAACCTATAATTTTTACTTTGGCAACAACATTCCTGATATTACAGGTGTAAAATTCGAAAAGAAAGGCGATAACAGTTATGTGAGCATCGGTTCGGGCTTAACAGGCATTAGTATTGATGCCAGCAACCTAACCATTAGGGTAGCTAAAGATAGTCAAATCTGGACGGCAGATTGCACCAGATAATTTTTCAAATAAATAAAGACCCGGTTAATCATCGGGCTTTATTTATTTCCATTGCTTTGTTATGCAAATCAAAAAATAAAACGAGTTTGAAGCTTATTTAGCTAAATTTATAGCATGAGTTTTGAATTAAGAACACACCTCGAAGAAATCGTTCCACTCAGTGATCAGGAGTTCGAACATATAGCCGCACATTTCAAACCTAAAAACCTTAAAAAACATCAGTATCTCATTCAGGAAGATGAGTTTGTAACCAATATCTATTTTGTAGTTAAGGGCTTGTTAAAAGCCTCCTTTACAGATGTAAACGCCAAAGAGTATATCATGCAGTTTGCCATGGAGAACTGGTGGCTTTCAGATTTTCGTGCCTTTTACGGCAATTTTAAATCCATTACCAATATCAGCTGCCTTGAAAATTCAGAGTTACTTTATATCTCCAAAGAAAATTTGGACAAATTGTGTAAGGAGAGCCATAAAATGGAGCACTTTTTCAGGGTAAAAGGCAATTTTGGTTATGTGGCTTTACAACAAAGAATTTTATCACTACTTACAACAAATCCCAAAGAGCGTTTCGAACAACTGACACAGCAATATCCACAACTAATGCAACGGGTTTCTAAAACAATACTTGCAGCGTATTTGGGTATTTCGAGAGAAACGCTTAGCAGGCTTTCTGCAAAAGTGTGATTTAACGCACATTAAATCTGTGATTGAAGTCCTTTGTTAGCGAAAAGGATAGGCCTAATTTTGTAATACACTTAGCATAAAGATATGAATAAGAAAGTTTTATTCGTGCTTACGAGCCACGACGAATTAGGAAACACAGGTTTAAAAACAGGCTTTTGGTCAGAAGAATTAGCTGCACCTTATTATGCCTTAACCGATAAAGGTATCGATATTGTACTGACATCGCCAAAAGGTGGCCAGCCACCAATAGATCCAAAAAGTGAGGATCCAACTTTCCAAACCGATACCACACGAAGAATGGACAAGGACACTGTTCTTTTAGATAAATTAAAAAATACCATCCCATTGGCCAAAGTAAATATGGATTATTATGATGCTGTGTTTTATCCAGGTGGCCACGGACCATTGTGGGATTTAGCAGAGAGCACAACTTCGCAGCAACTCATTACCCGTTTTTATACTGCCAATAAACCTGTTGCATTTGTATGCCACGCCCCAGGCGTACTTAAAGACGTAAAAGTAAATGGTGAGTATTTGGTAAAGGGTAAAAATGTAACCGGCTTTACCAATACCGAAGAAGAAGCTGTTCAATTAACAAACATAGTACCTTTTCTGGTAGAAGATATGCTGGTAAAAAATGGCGGAAATTATAGCAAAACTGCAGATTGGAATCCTTACGCTGTGGTTGATGGGTTGTTAATAACCGGACAAAACCCTGCCTCATCTGAAAAAGTTGCAGAAGAGCTCTTAAAACTCATTGCCTGATTTTAAAATTTTAATACTGGCTGGCAATGTCGGCCAGTATTAATATGAAAACTTAAAGCTCGTCTTCGTCCTCATCTTCCTCTTCAGGCACATAATTTTCAATCGCCTGGCCAATGGCATTCACTTCTTCATCCTCCTCAAAAATGGGCAATTCTGTTTTGTAATCCATTTTTAACCAGATAGATGATGTATCTTTTTGAATCTGAATGTACTCTTTTCCATCTTTAAAAATGGTGTATGAATCGTTCCCTTCCGGAAAAACTGAATAGTTGACTGGGCCGATTTCGATGTCGAAAGGTTCTTGCATTGTTTTCTTTTTTGTGTAAAGATAAACATCTTTTTGTTGAGGTAATGACAGGCAAAATACATTATACTTTACCTTTATAAATAAAAATTTAACCATGGATTTTTCTAAGGCAGATAATAAAGTTGCTCGTAAATTATTTGAAGTGGCTTTACAGCGTGAATTGATAAAAGGGATGAACGAGTTTTCTGAGATCCTAATAGAGTGGAAAGCGCAAAAAACTGAAGAAAATAAAGATGCCTATTACAAAATTTTTATTGCTGTGAAAGATTTTGATAAACATATCGCCAGAAGATATGATGGCTTGAAAAACTCATGGTTTTTTCAGACTGTTGTAGCTATGCTTTTAGACAAAACAATTACAACATCTGATTTAGAGCCCTTTTCTGAAGAAGCAAAAAGTGAAATATTAAGAGCCCTTGAGCTAAGGTATAATGATGAGTTATAATTAAAAAATTACTTCTTATAGTTTAAAAATTGGGGTAATTGTACTACTTTACGCCAAACTAACTATTTATAGTACGGATTAGAAGATGAAGTTAACGTTTTGGGGTGCAGCACAACAGGTAACCGGTAGCATGCACCTGCTCGAAGTTGGGCATTATAAAATACTGATAGATTGCGGATTGGATTATGAGAAGGAAACCTACCAGGAAGAAAACCAACAATTCCCCTTTGATCCGGCCAGCATAAACCTAGTTGTTTTAACCCATGCCCACATCGACCATTCCGGTAATTTACCCACTTTGGTTCGTTTGGGATTTGATGGGCAGGTGCTTTGTACCTCGCCAACTGCCGATTTAACTGCAATTTTGCTGTTCGATTCCGTAGAACTTTTTTTACGCAAGCAAAGCCGTAAACCACGCACTAAAAGAGGCAATTTTAGTGGACCGAAACCTTTGTATCTGCACAAACATGTAATGGATACCATTGATCGGTTTGTAACCATTGCATTTAATAAACCATTTAAAATAAACGGCGATATCAGTCTCACTTTTATCCCTGTTGGTCACTTGCTGGGTGCCGCTGCTGCTGTATTAACCATTAATGAAAACGGGGAGGAAAAGAAAATAGCTTTTACCGGCGATATTGGTCGCGAAAACTATCCGGTGTTGGTAAATCCAGAACCACTACCAGAGGTTGATTATTTAGTAAGCGAAGCTACTTACGGCGGCCGTTTGCACACCAAAGACCAAACACTGGAAGAAAGATTGGTACAGGAAATTACCGAAGCCTGTATTAAAAGCCCGGGCAGATTAATTATCCCTGCTTTTAGCATCGGCCGAACACAGTCGCTTGTTTTTGCACTGAACCAGATTTTCACCAAAAAACTGCTGCCGCCCATCCAGATTTTTGTAGATAGCCCCATGGCCATACAAGCTACTGATGTTTACCGCAAGCACCACAACCTGGTTAGCCAGGAAGCCAAAGACTTTTACCAAACCATGGGCGATGAATTCGAATTTGAGCATTTGGCTTACGTTCAAACCATGAAAGAGAGTAAAGATGTTTCTAACTATTTCGATCCCTGCATTATCATTTCATCAGCCGGTATGTTGGAGGGTGGTAGGATACAAGACCACCTGTATTACAACATCCAGAATTATTACTGCACTATTCTTTTTATTGGCTATTGTGCTAAAGGTACTTTGGGATATAAATTATTAAGCGGAGCACCAATTGTACGCATTAAAGACCGCGAAATGATGGTTTATGCCACGATCCGCCAAACAGATCTGCTAAGCGGCCACGGTGACCACAACGATCTCATAAAAACAGTTAAACAAACAGGCCATCCTAAAAAGGTATTTCTGGTTCATGGTGAAGATAGAAGCCTGCAAAGTTTATCCTTAGCGCTGCAGGAAGATGATTTTAATGTTGAAATACCTGAAAGAGGAGAGGTTTTTGAACTGTAGTTGATAGTCCATGGTCTTATAGTTTATAGCCTAATACACAATAGCTATTAACAATTAACCATCAACAAATATTGAGAATAGCACATTAAGATTTTACCGGCTTTGGTCATTGAAAATTGATAATTGGTTATTCCATTCTACCTCTTACATCTTTCATCAATTATTACCCTCTTATTTGCCCATCGCCTCTTACCACCCACTTATAGCTGGTAAGTTCTTCTAAGCCCATTGGACCGCGGGCGTGAAGTTTTTGTGTACTAATGCCAATTTCGGCTCCCAGACCAAATTGTGCACCATCGGTAAAGCCTGTTGAAGCATTGGCATAAACCGCAGCAGCATCTACCTCATTTAAAAACCGGGCAATATTAGCCGCATCTTCAGAAATAATGGCCTCGCTATGTTTCGAACTGTAAGTGGCAATATGGTTCAATGCCTCATTCAGATTGTTTACCATTTTAACCGCTAGTTTTAACGATAAAAACTCTGTGCCAAAATGTTCGGGCGTGGCCTGGTTTAACAATGAAGCCGGGTAAGTAGCTTGCAAAGCTGCGTAGCTTTTTTCATCGGCAAACAGTTCTACATTTCCATCTGCCAAAGGAGATAAAAGAGCAGACAGGTCATTCAGTCTGTTTTCGTTAATCAGCACGCAATCCAGCGAATTACACACACTTACCCTACGCGTTTTCGCATTAAAAATTATGGCTTTGCCTTTCCCCAAATCGCCCGATTCGTCAAAATAGGTGTGTACAATCCCTGCACCAGTTTCAATTACCGGAATTTTACTGTTTTCGCGCACGTAATTAATCAGTGATTGACTTCCCCGCGGAATCAATACATCCACAAAACCCCGTGCATTCAATAAAGCTTCGGTTGCAGTACGTTCTGCAGGTAAAAGGGTGAGTACATCACGGCTAATGGCGTGATCATCTAGTACACCGTGAATGATTTTGGTAATGGCCAGATTTGAAAGTTCAGCATCGCTACCGCCTTTTAGCACCGCTACGTTACCGGTTTTAAAGCATAGCGAAAATACATCGGCAGTAACATTCGGGCGGGCTTCATAAATTACGCCAACAACTCCCAATGGCACACTAACCTTTTGGATATGCAGTTGGTTATCTAATATTTTATCAGAAAGAACCTTTCCCAGCGGACTATTTAAGCCGGCAACATTTTTAAGATCGTTTGCAATATCCGCAATGCGTTCTTTACTTAGCTTCAATCGGTCGTATTTGGGGTCTTCTATGGGCATTCTAGCTAAATCCTTAGCGTTTTCAGTAAGAATTTTATCAGCATTGACCACCAAAGCAGCAGCCACATCTGTTAAAACCGTGTTGATGGTTTCTTTAGCCAGGCTAACCATGGTTCGGCTGGCCTGCTGTGCCTTTTCGAAGTATTGTTTGTAATTCATTTTCTTTTATTTTAAGATCTGTCATGCTGAATTTATTTCAGCATCTCTGAAACAAGTTCAGGATGACGACCTATCCTAAATAGCCGAGTAAAAGTAATCGTAGTGTACCAGTGCTTTTTGTTTTTTCTGTCCAATGCGCTCACGGGCCTTATCCGATCCGTATTCTGCAATGCCTAAGCCAATTAAATTATTTTGTTCGTCAACAATTTTAATGATATCTCCTTTTAAAAAGTCGGTTTGTATTTCAATAATCCCAACGGGTAATAAGCTGGTGGCCTTACCGGAGGTTAATACCATTTTTGCACCATCGTTTAGTTTTACGACACCTGTTGCTGCCGTTTCTGAATGAGCAATCCATTTTTTCTTGCCCGATTTACTTTTCTCGGGTACAAAGCGAGTATGCACCAGCTCGTTATTGAGCAAACTGGTTAATACATGATCTTTAGTGCCGTTAGCAATATGAACCGTAATACCCAATTTAGCTACCTTTTGGGCCATTGTCGATTTGGTAATCATACCACCACGCCCAAATTGAGATTTACCGGTTTGGATAAAAGAAGCCAGATTAGCAACCGAGCCATTAATTTCCTGAATAACCTCCGAACCTTCAATTTTGGGGTCGCCGTTGTAGATCCCGTTAACATTCGATAAAATAATCAAAGCATCGGCATTTAACATTGAGGCAATTAAGCCTGCCAGTTCATCATTGTCGGTAAACATCAACTCGGTAACCGATACCACATCATTTTCATTCACCACCGGAATCACTTCGTTCTGCAATAAAATCTGCAGGCAGTTTTTCATGTTTAAATAATGCGCTCTGTCGCGAAAATCTTCTTTAGTTACGAGCACCTGCGCGCATTTTATCGCATGTTCGGCAAAGAAATTAGAATAGGTGTTAATCAGTTTTACCTGACCAATGGCAGCCAGCAATTGCCGGGTGGTTACTGCATCCTGTTTTTCAGCAACCTTAATTAAACTTCTACCTGATGCAACTGCGCCTGAAGATACCAAAATTACTTCGATACCGCGTTTTTTAATCTCTGCAAGTTGATTTACCAGATGCTGAATCCGGTTTTCATCGGGCAGTCCGTTTTCCTGAGTAATTACATTCGAACCTACTTTTACAACAATTTTTTTATACCCGGATTTCATTTTATGCTAAAAACAATTTGATGTGGCAATTTAACACGTTTTTTTCTAATAAAGGGCAATATCTATAGGCTTAATGGATTTTTATGAAAATGATAATTAGTTTGGCATTAAGTCTTTTACGTTAGGTGTTGATTAACCAATTTTCAGTTAACAGATTGTTGTAAGCAGTTAACCGGTTTAGACAATTAACCGCTTAACCACCTCTCCACTAATGAACTATTAAACTAAATTATTAAATTGCATTAAACCTAAAATCGAATCATAATGAAACGTATCTTACCAGGGCTAATGTTGCTTAGCGCAATTATGGCGTGTAACCACCCTCAAAAAAAAGAAATGAAAGCGATTAAATGGCCAGATGCCAAAGCTCCTGTGGCCGAAATTATACCTCACCAAAGAACTGTACATGGCGATACTGTAGTAGACAACTACTACTGGATGATTGACTATTTTAAAAAAGGTCCGGATAGTACAAAGGTTGTGAATTACCTGAAAGCCGAAAATGCTTACCTCGATACGATGATGAAAAGTACGGATAAGTTTCAGGCTGATCTTTTTAAGGAAATGAAAGGCCGGATTAAAGAAAAAGATGAATCAGTACCTGTTTTCAAAAACGGCTATTTTTATTACTCGCGTACCGAGGATGGCCAGCAGTATTATAAATATTGCCGCAAAAAAAGGAGTTTAACCGCACCAGAAGAGGTATTACTGGATGTAGATAACCTGGCAAAAGGGCATGCTTATTACAGTGCAACTGGTTTTAGTGTAAGTCCTGATAATAAATTGCTGGCTTTTGGGGTAGACCAGGTATCGCGCCGCCAGTACACCATTAATATTAAAAATTTAGAAACAGGTGAAATATTAAAAGATGCCATCCCCAATACAGAAGGTGGGGTTGCCTGGGCAAATGATAACAAAACATTCTTTTACACTTCGAAGAATCCGGTTACTTTACTGAGCGAGAAAATTAAAAAACATGTGCTCGGTACCGATGCCAAAGCTGATGCGGTGGTTTACAATGAGCAAGATAACACCAATTATATCGGTGTAGGTAAGTCGAAAAACGGCAGGTTTATCTTCATTGTTTCGCAGGGAACATTAACCGCCGAATATAAGATGATTGATGCCGACCATCCTGAGACGCCGTTTAAAGTTTTTGCAGCCCGCTCAAAAGATGTCTTGTACGATGTAATGCCCGTTGATGATAAGTTTTTGATTCTGACTAACTGGAATGCCAAAAACTTCCGATTAATGGAATGCCCATTAGATAAAACCGCAAAAGAAAACTGGAAAGAGGTAGTTCCACACCGTGCCGATGTATTGTTAGAAGGAGCGGAGGAATTTAAAGACTATACTGTTTTAACTGAACGCAAAAATGGCCTAACCGAACTGCGTGTATTGAAAAAAGACGGTAGCGACTATTACATTAAATTTGACGAACCTGTTTATGATGCCGGGGTAGGTGCAAATCCTGAATACAACAGCACTGCTTTGCGTTATAACTATACTTCGTTAACCACACCCAATTCGGTTTACGATTACAACCTGATCAAAAAAGATCAGAAACTAATGAAACAACAGGAGGTTGTAGGCGGTTACAACCCCAAAGATTATGTAACAGAACGTGTTTTTGCTACAGCTAAAGATGGCATCAAAGTTCCAATTGCTTTAGTCTATAAAAAAGGTTTTGAGAAAAACGGAAATTCGCCACTGCTACTTTATGGCTACGGCTCTTATGGATCAAATTCTGATGTTTACTTTTCATCGCCACGTTTAAGTTTGCTTAACCGGGGCTTTGTATTTGCCATTGCCAATATCCGCGGCGGACAGGAAATGGGTCGCCAGTGGTACGAAGACGGTAAACTGATGAAGAAGAAAAATACCTTTACCGATTTTATTGCAGCTGGAGAGTACCTGATTGAGCAAAAATATACCTCAAAAGGTCATTTGTATGCGCATGGCGGCAGTGCTGGCGGCTTATTAATGGGCGCCGTGGTTAATATTGCGCCCGATTTATGGAATGGTGTAATTGCCGATGTGCCTTTTGTTGATGTGATTAACACTATGCTGGATGAAAGCATTCCACTAACCACCAACGAATTCGACGAGTGGGGCAATCCAAAACAAAAAGCGGCTTACGATTACATGAAAAGCTACTCGCCCTACGAAAACGTAGAGAAAAAAGCTTATCCGAACATCCTGGTTACCACAGGGCTGCACGATAGTCAGGTGCAGTATTTTGAGCCAGCCAAATGGGTAGCCAAATTAAGGGCAACCAAAACCGATAAAAATGTTTTATTGCTAAAAACCAATATGGAATTTGGCCACGGCGGCGCATCGGGCCGTTTCGATTACCTTAAAGATGTTTCGTTAAGATGGGCATTTTTATTTGCGCTGGAGGGAATAGAAAAATAAATTTTATCAGGATCGTCATTTCGAACGGAGTGAAACGAAGTCGAGAAATCTTTGAGCATAAATCTAAAAAGATCTCTCCACTGCGGTCGAGATGACGTACCTTTCCAGATCATAAATTACAAACCTACAATGAATACCAAACTAAAAACACTCCAGACCATTCACCTGGCATTATGCTCGGGCGTTTTCTTATTCGCCCTGGTAACTATTTTTCTTAACCGCGAAATCATCTTTTTCGATGCTAACCCAAAAACCACTTCGCCGTTTAACCCGATATTTCCGATCATGGGATTAATCACCATTTCCGCAAGCATCTTCTTTTTCAGGAATTTAATGGCAAAAATAGATAAAACGGCCCCTGTTGATACCAAAATTAACATGTACCAAAGTGCTTTCATTATTAGTTCGGCACTCTTAGAAGGCGGTGCATTGTTTAACATCGTTGGTTTTTTCATCACCCACAACTCGTTCTTTTTAATTTTTGGTGTAGCTAATTTTATTTTTTTAGCACTTAAAAGGCCAACTAAAGATAAATTGATTTCTGCCTTACAATTGCAATACCCGGATACAGAGGCTTTGTAAGCAATTAGCCTTATCTTTGCACCTCAATGGAATACAATGTTCATACTTTACCCAATGGCATCCGCTTATTGCATGTGCCATCGGCTTCAGCCATATCGCATGCCTGCATCATTATCAATACCGGTTCGCGCGATGAACCCGATCAGAAAGCAGGCTTGGCACATTTTATCGAGCACCTAATTTTTAAGCGCACCGAAAAACGCAGTACCAACCAAATTTTAAACCGCCTGGAAAGCATTGGTGCTGATTTAAACGCCTATACCACCAAAGAATATACCTGTGTACATGCTTCTTTTTTAAATCCTTATTTAGACCGCACTTTAGAACTCTTTAACGATATCATCTTTCACTCTACTTTCCCCGAAGATGAAATGGATAAAGAAAAAAGTGTGATTTTGGATGAAATTGCCTCGTACCTCGATCAGCCCGAAGAAGCCATTAATGATGATTTTGAGGATATGCTGTTTGCAGGTCACCCGCTGGGAAACAATATTTTGGGCACAACCGAATCCGTTCAGCAATTTACGCGAGAGGATGTAATCAATTTCAGGAAAGCCAATTACCGCACCAACCAAATTGTGGTAGCTGTTTTGGGCAACTATTCCCTAAAAAACATTGTAAATAAAGGAAGCAAACATTTTGCTGATGTTGAGGAGAATGCGCCCGATCAGCAAAGAGCAAAACCACGCATTCTGGTACAAAGCAGCACAACCATTTACAAGCCGATTATGCAGGCACACTGTATTTTAGGCACGCAGGCCTATACCACACATCAATCGGAAAAAGTACCTTTAATGTTATTGAACAACTATTTTGGCGGCAATGGCATGAGCTCGGTTTTAAACCTGCAAATCAGAGAAAAATACGGTATTGCCTATACCATTGAATCTAATTTTTCGCCATTAAGCGATACCGGCATTTTTTCGATTTATTTCGGAACAGATAAAGAAAAACAGGCAAAAGCACTTTCGCTTATATTTAAAGAAATTAAAAAATTAAAAGATAACCCCTTAAATGAACTGCAGCTGCAAAAGGCTAAAAACAAATTTATTGGACAGATAGCGCTCGGCGAAGAAAATAGGATTGGTTTAATTATATCAATGGCCAAAAGCCTCATCGACCATAACAAAATTGATTCGCTCGAAACCGTTTTTGAAAAAATTAATGCCGTTACCACCAATCAGATGGCGCAGGTAGTAAACGAAGTGCTCGATATCGACCGGTTGAATATCTTTACATTCTCGCCAATAGCAGAATAATTGTTAAATTTGCATTAAATTAACCACAGATCAATAAACACAGATAGGCTTAAGAAACTTATCCGGATCACAGAACCTGTGGGAACAAAATAGAATACAATGAAATTACCAATAGTAGCTTACGGAGATCCTGTTCTAAAAAAGATAGGAACCGAAATAGATAAAGATTACCCTGAATTAAAACAATTGATTAGCGACATGTTCGACACCATGTATTATGCAAACGGTGTAGGCCTGGCAGCGCCACAAATTGGTTTACCCATCCGTTTATTCATTGTTGATACTGGCGATGACGAAGATGGAACAAAAGGCTATAAAAGAGTATTTATAAACCCTGAGATTTTAGAAGAAACCGGCGAGCCCTGGAGTTTTAATGAAGGTTGTCTAAGCATTCCCGATATCAGGGAAAACATTTTACGCAAGCCGAACATCAAAGTTAGTTTTTTCGATGAAAACTGGGTAGAGCATACCGAAGATGTTGATGGATTAGCCGCCCGCGTAATACAACACGAATACGACCACATTGAAGGAAAATTATTTACCGATAAGGTGAGTGTACTCCGCAAAACAATGCTTAAAAGTAAACTGGATGCTATTTCAAAAGGAAATATCAAAACCGATTATAAAATGAAGTTTCCGAACAAAAGCAAGAAAAGATAGGTTCTGATGGAAGATGTAAGAGGGAAAATGGAAACGTTTTCCTTTTTTATTGCATTCCGTTTTCCTAAACTTGTTTCAGGATCCTTATTGCTTTTGAAAATCTCCTGACAATCTACGATAGGTTGCGCATTTAGGAGAGTATAAATTAAAAATCATTCTTCCAGCCTTTTCCTTGAAAAACAGACTGAGATTCAACTTTAAATACAACATTTAAAGCTCTACGGCATTCTTCGCAATCAGATTTAAAGCCAACCGAAACTATCAAATAGCAAAAACCAAGCATTCCTAATGGAATTAGTGATCCAAAAGCAAGATTAGGGTCTTTGGCATTTATAGCACCAAAAAGAAACATTATACAGAAAATTGAAGTAAATGAACACCAAATGATTAAAAATACTTTTACGAATGGGGCTAAATTCAAACTAACTTCTATTTTACTGCCACTGCCATCCTCAAAAATTTCTCCAGAAATACCTGCCTGAAAAGAGTTTCGATAAGACAAATTCCTCTGTATATTAAATTTACCCTGAAAAACGTGACCTTTAAAAGGTGCAGTATTTTGGTTTCGGGAAAAGAAACCGATAGAAATATTTTGACCATTTGATAGGGATTCCGACAAATTATTCCAAGCGCTATTGGCCGAAATATTAGTGTTTAACACGAACGCTTGGGACGGGAAAAACTTCATGTTAAGCCAAACTAATTCGTCCTGCTCTTATCCCCATCAAAGATTTGCTGCATCAACTTACCCCAGGCAAAAGGATTTAACAATGGATTGGTTTGAACCATATTTTTGTTAATCATCCTATCGAAATTATAGCGATAATTCTGGCTACCAATTTCCTGTCCGTCGCGTGGTAAGGTTTGGATTAAACCATTAATTGACGAGCGCGAAAGGTTCTTTTTGGCGATAGCCATGTCATCATCAGCCAGTTTCATCGATAGAAACTCGCGGGTAAATTCTTCGGTGGTTGCCCACGGAAATACCCTCACCGATGGCAAATCGATCACATTCGATTTCAACTTAACCATAATGGTGTATTTATTATCAGGTGTACCTTCGGGTATTATGGTTGAAAATTTCTTATAACCAATGGCGGTAAACAAAATGGTATCGCCAGGATTTACAATAAAAGTAAAGTATCCCCTGTAATCGGCAGCAACCCTTTTGCTTTTGGCCGAAAGGTTGGTAATCGTAACATAAGGGATCACATTTGAACTATCAATATCGGTAATAATCCCCGAAAACTGGATGAGTTTATCCTGTGCCGGCTTTTGTTGTGCAAAAGCGGTGACAGAAAAAATTAGGCAGATTAGGGCAACACAATATCTCATTAAGACAAAAGTAATTTTATTAATAAAACTTCCTTGTTAAATAGTGTTAAAGCTATTCTTGCTCGGCCATGTTTACAGCAACTACCGAAGTAATTTCTGGCACAGCCTTCATAATAGCCTGTTCAATACCCGATTTCATGGTCATGAAACTCATTGGGCACGAACCGCAGTTGCCTAAAAGCTTAAGCTTTACCGTTCCTTCAGCTGTAATTTCTTCAACAGAAACATCCCCTCCGTCAGCCTTTAAATAAGGTCTGATAGTTTCCAATGCCTGTTCTACTTGCTCTGTTAAATTCATTATGTATCTTTTAATTTATAAAAATAGTAATTTTTTAGCAATTCACCATTTGTGCGTTGTTGATGGAGATTTGCTGTGCAATTTTACTTGCAATATCGCCGAATATTCCGTCCAGCAAAGGGTTTTGGTTTAATGCTACCGGTTTACCCCTATCGCCAGCCTCCGAAATGCTCTGTACAATTGGGATTTCACCCAAAAACGGCACATCGAAACGCTCGGCCAGCTTGGTTCCGCCACCTTTTCCGAAGATATAATATTTGTTTTCCGGCAGTTCTTCTGGTGTAAAATACGACATGTTTTCTATAACTCCCAAAATCGGAATATTAATTCCTGGCATCCTGAACATGGCCAAACCTTTATGTGTATCGGCCAGTGCTACTTGTTGTGGCGTAGTTACCACAACAGCGCCAGAAATTGGGAAGCTTTGCGTAATGGTAATGTGTATATCGCCTGTACCCGGAGGAAGATCGACAATTAAATAATCGAGCTCGCCCCAGTTGGTATCGTTAAACAATTGTTTTACAGCATTCGAAGCCATTGGCCCACGCCATGGCACCGGCTGACCGGGATCGGCAAAAAAGCCGAGCGATAGCAATTTAATGCCATACTTTTCGATAGGTAAAATTTTAGTCTTCCCATCGGCTGTTTCTTCGGCACCAGGTTTAGCATCTACCAGATCGAACATGGTTGGTACCGATGGGCCGTAAATATCAGCATCAATTAAACCCACTTTAGCACCATCCTTAGCCAAAACAACAGCCAGATTGCTTGATACAGTCGATTTTCCAACCCCACCTTTCCCCGATGAAACCAAAATGATATTCTTGATGTTATCTAACGAGGATGAATTGGTTGGCTGGGTAACCCTCGAGGTTACATTAATGATAACTTCTACCGTTGGCGATACAAAATGCTTAACAGCATTGGTACAGGCATTTTTTAGCATATCCTTCATAGGACATGCTGGGGTGGTAAGCTCTAAGGTAAAACTAACCTGGTTATCGGTAATCTGTAAATCCTTAATCATGTTTAAGGTTACCAAATCTTTTTTAAGATCGGGATCTTCGACATTTTTAAGCGCATCTAAAACTTGTTGCGGGCTAATCTGCATTGTATAAATTTAAATTCAAAATTAACAAAACATAGCCATAAATACTTTTATTTAGGCTTTTAAACTGTAATTTTAACACGAAATAAACATTTAATTGTTACGTTTAAGCAATTAACCATTTTAACGACTATATGCGCATACCAAAAATTAAGATCCCTAAAAAATATTTAAAAATCGGAGCCTGGGTTTTAGGTGTGTTTATGGTTATTTGCATTGCGCTTGGCGCCGTAGCCTATAGCAAAAGAGAAGCACTGCTTAAAAAAATGGTGGCCAAGGCCATTGCCAAAGCCGATAAAGATTATGGTTTGGAGGTTAAAATTGGTTCTGCTGGCTTTACCGGCTTAAGTACTGTAAAAATGACCGCTATTTCCGTTGTCCCCAAAGAAAGAGACACCCTTTCTAACATTGGCGAGCTGAGTGTATCGGTAAAACTTTTCCCGCTTATATTCGGTCATGTTAAGCTTTCGGAAGTAAAATTAAACCAGGGCTTTGTAAGCATTGTGCTAAAAGATTCGACCACCAACATCGATTTCATTTTAAAAAGAAAGAAAAAAGACAGCACTGCAACTAAAAACAAGGTCAACCTTTCAGAAATAGCCAGCCACATTTTAAATCAGGTTTTGTACAAAATACCTGATGATATGGATGTGAAAAACATGGTTTTTAAACTGAACGACCATGACACAGCCAAATTAACCTTTGACACTGAAGCCGTTATTGATGGGGGAGACCTGAAATCAAGCATTAATGTAAATAATGGCGAATCGATGTGGCATGTTAACGGCTACGTTAACCCAGGCAGCAAAGAATTAAGCTTTATGGCTTATGCTGATGGAAAAAAACTTGAACTGCCATACCTGAACAATAAATTACACGCCAAATTAAGCTTTGATACTCTGCAAACTGAGCTTAAAAACGCCAAATATAGTGGCGATGATTATAAAATTTCGGGCTCATGGTCTGTTAAAAACATGCTCGTTAATCAGCCGCGAATCGCCTCGAACGATATTGTGATACAAAGTGCCAAATTGGATGCTGACATTTTAGTGGGTCCAAATTATATTGCATTGGATAGTACATCAACTGCTTATTTAAAAAATGCGCAGATCCACCCTTATATCAAATACACACTGGGTAAAAACAAAATTTACGAGCTTAAATTAAATGCCGAGGAGCAGGATGCACAAGCCGTTTTGAATGCTTTTCCACAAGGCTTGTTCGAATCATTAGAAGGTTTGAGGGTTCAGGGCAAGGTAAAATATAACCTCAATTTTTATCTCGACACCAAAATTCCAGACAGCGTTCGTTTTAGTTCTACACTTACCCCAGTCGATTTTAAGATTGTGCAATGGGGCAAAACCAACTTGCAAAAAATCAACGGCCCCTTCGTTTACACGCCTTACGAATATGGAAAACCAATGCGCGACATCACCATTGGTCCGGCAAATCCCAATTTCACCCCACTTTCGGCCATATCGAAAAACTTCATCAATGCGGTATTAACCGCCGAAGATCCTTCGTTTTTTACACACAACGGCTTTGTTGAAGAGTCTATCCGTAAATCGATCGCTGTAAATTTTAAAGAAAAGAAGTTTAAGCGCGGTGGCAGCACCATCAGCATGCAGCTGGTTAAAAATGTGTATTTAAGCCGTCAAAAAACATTGGCCCGTAAAGCTGAAGAAATTTTAATTGTTTGGCTTATTGAGCATAACCATTTGGTAAGCAAGCAACGCATGTTGGAGGTTTATTTCAACATTATGGAGCTTGGCCAGAATATTTACGGAATAGGTGAGGCCTCGAGATATTATTTTGGCAAACAGCCAGCTGACTTAACCATTGGCGATGGCTTATTTTTAGCCAGTATTGTACCTAAACCGAAGGCTTCGATGTATAAATTTATGGCCGATGGAAGCTTGAAACCTTACATGTTTAACTACTTCAGGTTTATGGGTAATATTATGGCCCGAAGGGGCCTGACTGCGAGCGATACATCTGGTTATGGTTTCTACAATGTACGCTTAAGAGAAGGCTTGCGTCAATATCTGGCACCTGATACCGCCGTAATCGACACCACAGCTTTCGATGATGACGAGGATGGATTACCTCCGGTAATTATGCAGGACAAAAACAAAAGCTTGTTCGACCGTATTTTTGGTGGCGGATCTAAAAAAGATACAACTACCGTTAAGCCCGTTGCCGGACCGGATACTGCCAAATCAAAAAAGCAGTTGAGACAGGAACGTCGGGAAGAACGAAGAAGACAAAAGGAATTGGAGAAAAGTCAGGGGCAGTAGTTTTGAGCTGGGAGTTTGGAGGCTGGAGTTGAGTTACCGGTTCACAGCTTACAATTGGCAGTTGCTCAAATAATTAACCGGTTAGCCGATTTATACGACCAACCATTTCTGCTAACAATCGAACAGTAAAGCAATGACCTGCAATAACATTACAGCCTTCCAACATTAAAACACTTTTCAAACAACAACAAAGCAGTATGCACAAAATAAAAGTAGAGGATAAAGAATTCGAGATTTTTTTAGAAAATGACACCATAAACAAAAGGATTCGCTTGCTGGGCATCCAGATGAATGTAGATTACGAAGGAAAATGCCCTTTATTTATTGGGGTATTAAACGGTAGCTTTTTATTTATGGCCGATCTGATTAAAGAAATTACTGTTCCCTGCGAAATTGCTTTTATGCGTGTAGCCTCATACCAAGGCACATCAAGCTCTGGTAAGGTGAAAGAACTAATTGGATTACCGGAAGATATTTCAGGCCGTGATGTGATTATTGTAGAAGATATTGTAGATACGGGTCTAACCTTAACCCACATTTTAAAAACCATTAAAGAAAAGAAACCCGCATCGGTAAAAGTAAGTACGCTTTTACTTAAACCAAGTGCATTGCAGTACGAAATAGAAGCACTTGAATATGTGGGCTTTGAGATACCCAACGAGTTTGTTGTTGGCTACGGACTGGATTATAACGGACTTGGCAGAAACCTGAACGATATTTACCGGGCTACTGAGGTATAATTTTTAGATTGTATTAATTTATTTTTCGCACCTTTGCGCAATAATTCGCACTACAATGACCATACACAAAGAAGGCTACACCACTATCGCCATAAGCATATTGTTTATTTTTGTTATCAACGCAATTGTTGATTATAAATACCATGACATAACCTGGTTACGCTGGTTTGTTTACATTTTTTCTGCCGCCTTGTTTATCATTGTTCTGCAGTTTTTCCGTAATCCCAGCCGCAGCTTTTCATCAGGCGAAAACCTGGTTATTTGCCCGGCAGATGGTAAAGTTGTAGTAATTGAAGAGACGGAAGAAGGCGAATATTTTAAAGATAAACGTTTACAGGTGTCAATCTTTATGTCGCCAATTAATGTGCACATTAACCGTAACCCTATCTCGGGTGTGGTTAAATTCTTTAAATATCACCCGGGCAAATACCTTGCAGCCTGGAACCCAAAATCTTCTACAGAGAATGAGCGTACAACTACGGTTGTAGAACATAAAAACGGTACTCCGGTATTGTTCCGTCAAATTGCGGGTGCATTAGCACGCCGGATTGTATGGTACGTAAAAGAAGGCGACCAAGTGGTACAAACAGAACAATTTGGTTTTATTAAATTTGGCTCGCGAGTTGATGTGTTTCTTCCAGTAGGCACTAAAGTTAATGTAGAGCTTAACCAGGTGGTTAAAGGGGGAATAACAACCCTGGCTACTTTAAGCTAAACCATAAACTTATAACGCATTAAAAAGCCGGTTCAGGATTTGCTGAACCGGCTTTTTTGTATCCTTTTTTATTTTGCTTACCGGTTTGAAACCCAGGCTTTGCCTTGTAAACCTGATAGTAGCAAAAAGCCCGCAGCGCAGCGAGGACTTGGAGCGAATAGCAGGAACAAACTTCAATAGCAGCACTCTCCTTGCTTTTCTAATAACTTTATGCTTTACTTATTATTGTAAACATTATGGCTCGTGAAGACACTTTCCATGACAAAGATTTTGTGTTGGTCACGATTTGTAATCGCGACCTGAGGATTTTTAATCCGTCGTATCGTTGCCAACCTCCGTATTATCGCCCTGCGAAACCACCCTGTCACTAATCAACCGTTGCGTAGGGTAGGCGAAATCAGATTTATTGCGCATTACGATATCCATTATCTCGAGGTTAATTTCCTGCCTGATTTGAAGGAATTCGGAGTAATTGAGCTCCGTTACAAAGTAATTTACCTCTACGTTTAAACCTGAGTCGCCAAAGCTTTTAAAAGAGGCATTTCCATCGTCGCTGGTGCCCTTATGGCTGTTAATATAACTTTCTATTTCGGTAATGATTTTCCGCAGCGATGTTGAGTTGGTTTCGTACGTAAGGCCAATAATAAAAGATACCTTACGCGAGTTCCGCAACGATAAATTTTCCAGCACACCATCAATCATCCCGCGATTGGGAATGGTTGCCATCGTTTTTTCTGACGTTCTGATCCTCGTGCTTCTAAACCCCACTTTTTCTACCGTTCCTTCTACACCATCAACTTTTACAAGGTCTCCAACCGTAAAAGGTTTATCCAAAAAGATAGTAAACGATCCGATAAGGTTCTCTAAACTTTCTTTTGCAGCCAGTGCAATCGCGATACCGCCAATACCTAAACCAGTAATCAGGGTAAGCACATTTACTTCGAAAACGAAGCCAAGCAGGGTAAAAAAGCCGATAAAAATAACAATGGTTTTAAAAAGCTCTTTCAGGAAAGGCACCAACTGGTCGTCGGCTTTATCTTCGGTTAACGATGCTTTGTAGAGCAATACGTGACTGATAAAATCGATTATCCTTAAAATGATCCAGAAAATGGAAAGGATAATCATAAAAAGGAATATCCTGTCTATACAATCACCGATGGTTACCGGAATCTGCTCTTTAACCTTGCCAATGAGTTTACTGTAATGGAATACTGTTACTTCTAAAGGGTGTTTTAACTGATTAATAGAAAGGTAAAGTGTAGTTAAGAGGATAAAAACCTCAATAGGCCTGATGAGCAGAGCCACAAAAGCATCGTTGTGCGATTGGCTTGAAAAGCTACGGAAAAGCTTAAACAGCAAGCGACTTAATAGCCTCGAAACGATCCTTTTAAATATTAAACCTAAAAAAAGTATGCCGCCAAAAAGGAAGTAGGCCTTTACGGTATTGCCCCAAAAAACCTGGTCGAAAAAAGCTGAATCTAACATTTAACAAAGGTATAAACAAAAAAACCTCCACGAAATTAATCGTGAAGGCTGTATCTTATAATAAAGAATATTATTTTCTCAAAGATTTGATACGAGCAGCTTTACCAGTTAAAGCACGTAAATAGAACAATTTAGCTCTACGCACTTTACCATAGCTATTCACTTCTACTTTCTCGATGTTCGGAGAATTAAAAGGGAAAATACGCTCAACGCCAACGCCGTTGCTCATTTTACGTACGGTGAAGGTTTCGTTAGCACCTGCACTGTTACGTTGTATTACAACACCTTGGTAAATTTGAACACGTTCTTTATTACCTTCGCGAATTTTATAGTGTACGCTCACTGTATCGCCAGACTTGAACGCAGGAAAATCTTTTTTCGCGATGGCCTGCTCTTCAACAAATTTTACTAAATCCATGATTTTAAGCTATTAAACCAACTTTCTTTACCTTGAAAATCGGATTGCAATATTAGGGATTTTTTTTGATATAAAAAAACCTATTTTAATTTTTTCCACAATCTTTATGAAATCCACATTCGATTGTGTTAAATGCTTCTATTCCAAAAGGTCCGGAGAGCGCTTATTCGCCAGCCTTTTACAAAATATAACACCAAAATATTATAAACTAATCGATACTTCAGACTAATTTTACTACGTACAAATAAGCTTGCTGAGAATATTACTTATAGAGTCCATAACCTAATACACCAATTTTTTCTGCTTCATCAGAATAAGTTACAAAATTAAACTTATCGCCAGATTTGCTCCAGATATTTTTACTTATTGGTTGCCCATTTATAGTTTGCTTGGTTAATTTAGCACTATATCCGTTATTTTTTAGTTCAATTTCGATAAAAGGAGTATTAATCGCGCCTGAAAAAATACAAATAACACTACTAATTTTATTGTTTTTGCCATAAGAGATCTCGATCAGATCGATTTTCGAACTGAAGGCATATATTTCTTTAATATCATCTTCTCCTTCTTCTACATCTCCTTTTTCAAAGCCCTTGCCTTTCATAAAAGCGTTGATGTTATCCTTGGTTGTTTTATTAAAAATGTCCTGTATAAGCACCAGTTTATTATTATCCGTTTTTAATTGTCCAAAGGCAAAAGATCCATACAATAAAAAAAGCGCTAGTGTTAAAGTTTTCATATACATTTAATTAAGTGTTACACATGATTATTTTGTAATTTCTTTTCCCGTTTTATCAAACGATCCCCATCTGCCATTTAATCTAAAAATAGCTGCTCCATTTTTAAATTCGCCTACTGCATCGTACTTAATGGGGATAACTTCCTCACCGGTTCGGTTTATAAACCCTTCTCTTCCATTAAGCCCGGCTTTGGCCAAACCATCCACAAAATCAGCTATGAACCGATACTTGAAAGGAATAATTTCGTTTCCGTTTTTATCAATGGCGCCATAGAGTTTATTCTTTTCAACAGGAGCAACCCCATCCGAAAAATCTTTTGCATAATCGTATTTAAACCTGGTAATTTCTTTGCCTGTTTTATCAATAAAACCCCATTTATCTTTCAGTTTAACACTGGCAAAGCCATTTTTAAAGTTATTTCCATCTTCATATTTTAAAGTTGTAATTTCTCTCCCTGTATTATCTATAAATCCATACTTTTCGTTTAATCTAACCTTGGCAATACCTTCATGAAAATCAAAAGCAACATCGTATTTTAAGGATGTGATTTCCTTACCGTTTTTATCTATGTAGCCCGATTTTTTACCATTTTCAACTGGTGTAAAGCCTTCTTTGAAGTAAGTTCCGTAATCATACTTGAAAGCGATTATTGTTTTGCCAGCCTTGTCTATAAAGCCAAATTTTCCATTAATTAAGGCACCGATTAAGCCTTCGGATAAACCACGAACCTCATCGTAAATAATAGGAATTACAACCTTTCCGGTTTCATCAATAAAGCCATATTTGGCATTCAGCTTAACCTTTATTATGCCGTCTTCAAAATTATATCCAGCATCATCGTATTTAAAAGGAACTACCTCTTTCCCGCTTTTGTCTATAAATCCATATTTCCCACTGGCGTTTCGCTTGGGTACTATATTTTGGGCATTGGCCACAATAACCAATACGCTTAAAAATACTGTTGTAAATAAATGTCTCATGTTTATCTGATTAAGATTTTATTGCAACCAAGATACATGAAGGACTAACAGGTTTAAATACCCAATAAAGGGTATATCACAAAGAGAAATGGCATTAAAATTTAGGTCGGAATATTAATCTGAATAATGGTGCCTTCATTTTTAACACTGTTAATTTCGAAGTTGCCATCATAATAGTGAATCCGTTTTTCGATATTCTCCAACCCGAAACCTTTGTTGATCTGCTGCATATTAAAACCAATTCCGTCATCTACAAACTGAAAATGATAGTGCCTGCTATATTGGTAAAATTCGAGGGTAATTAGAGCACTCTGACCGTGTTTTATCGCATTATTGATAATTTCGAGCGAAATCAGGTATAAATCGTAAACCCAGGGCTCATGTACTTTCTCTGGAAAATCATAACAAAAAAGCTCAATTTTGGTATCTGTTAAACCTGCATTTAAGGTTTTGAGTTGGCTTTGTAAACTGGCCACCAGTGCGCCGTCATCAAGTGCTTTTGGAAGGATTTTATGCGAAATATCTCTGATATCTTCGGCCAGCTCGCCAATGGTTTGTTTGGCCAGTTTGGTATTCTCCATATCAAAAAGATGCATGATGTAAGCAATTTTACTGCCCACTCTATCATGAATAATATTGGCAATATTTCTGCGCTCACGCAACTGAACTTCACTGATCGTTTTTAGGGAGCTCTCTTTTTCGAAAATAATTTCCTGCATCAGCTCATTGTTCTTCAAAAAGATATCAATGTAATTTCTGGATAGTACATAGCCAAACAAAAACACCTCGTAAAGACTGATAAACAACATCCAGTTACCACCCATTGCGTATGGAATAATTTCGAAAGTTTTTAAAATGAGGCTGGCGCCCCAAATAAGCTGTGGCAAAAAGGCAAACAAAGCATAAATACCCTGCATTCTTTCGATTTTTACATGCGATAGTGCCGAAATGAACAGTAAAACAATTGAAGCCAGAAATACGATATAACCCAGTATAAAAAAATAGTGGAATTCAACATCCGGGTAAAGCACAAGCAGCGAAATTGAAATCAAAATCAGCGAAAAATTAATACAATTGAACGCAATTACAATTTTATGCTTAATGGGTTGATTTTTCCGCAATTTTAAAAAATGGTCTAGAAAAAAACTGAGTGCGATATACCAAAGCGCCCCAACGTAAACCCTACCTTCGCTAAAGAACCGAAACTGCGGAAACATAATGTACTTGGCAAAATTGGTGGTAATGGCAGCATAACAGGCCGTGAGTATAGAATAGGCTATGTAGTAGAGGTACGACCGGTTTTTGGTCATGAAAAACAAGATTCCATTAATCATGAGCAGCAAAAAAACAATGCCTAGAAAAAAAGAGGTTAGGGCTATTTTGCGCGATGACCTGGCTTCCAGATCAGTCTGGCTCTCTAAACTATAAGCGAAATCTAGATAAGAGGTCACTTTTTTTACCCTTACCCAAATTGTTTTCTCCTCATTAGGCTGCAAATTAAGCTCAAATGCCAGTGTTTCGATAAAAGGGCTTTGGCTGGCTGTTCTATCGCCAATGGTTTTGGTTGCCGCAGCATCGTAAAGCGTAAGGCTATCGATATGGTTGTTATTAAAACACAACCAGGTTTTTATCCATTGTGACGCACTTTTATTTTTAAGCACAAACCTGCACCATACTGCTGCGTTTTTATTGTAACCGATATTAACCGTTTGGTGCGGCTTAAAAGGGTAAAGTTGCTGCGACTGAAGATTACCCTGACTCCAGGCAGAACTTGTATCTACAGCGTAACCAGATGAGATAGAGAGTTGTTTATTGAGGTTTTGTGCGCATGAGCAATAAGAGCATAGCAGAAGGCTAAGAAAGTAGATTATTCTCATGAGCAAATTTGATGAGCGAACTGCTGTTGCTGATTTCCAGTTTCCGGTGGATATTTTTCCGGTGGGTGGTAACAGTTGTTATACTGATAAACAGCACATCAGCAATTTCTTTACTTGTAAGTCCTTTAATAATTAATTTAATAATTTCTTTCTCCTGTTTAGAGATCCTGAATTTATTGATAATCGGATTATCAATAGTGCTGTACACACTATTTCCGTTCTTATAATTCTTATTGGTATAAAACTCCTTGTTTTTACCTGATTCTATGATCTCAATCAGCTCTTCGGCCGGTGTTTCTTTCTTCAGAAAAGCATCAACGCCCAATTTTTTCGCCTTTTGAATTAGAAAATCTTCATAATAAGCTGTTAGGATAATCGTTTTCGTATTTTTTAACTGAGATTTTAGTTCCTCCAGCAGCAAAAAACCATCACTATGGTTAATGTTTAAATCACATATAAAAACATCGGCAGTGTGTTGCATTAAATGTTGCCTGCAGGAGTGCACATCGCTAAATTTGAAAATGCAATAGTCGTTTCCGGTATTTTTAAGCAATTCTGAAATGCCATTTAAAAAAAGTAAATGGTCATCGCAAATAACGATCTGTTTTGGCATAAAAGGAGGTTGAACGCAAGTCTCCTAAAATACCACATCGCCCGCTTATTTACAACAAATTCTCTGTTTTCCGTTCGCACTGCTTAATCCAAAAGATAGAAATCCACTTTTGAAATATAACCGGCTTTCTATCTGCTAAAATAGTAGGACACAAGGAAGTACGAAATACCCACTAAAGGGTATTTTTCCCGCGTAGAAATATCGCTCTACTTATTCAAGCAAATCGGGGCGACGTATTTTAGTTCGTTCAAGGGCTTGTTCGTGCCTCCATTCGTTTACCTTCGCTTCGTGTCCGCTTAACAAAACATCGGGCACTTTATGTCCGCGCCAATCGGCCGGGCGGGTGTATACGGGGGCATCAAGTAATTCTCCCTGAAAACTATCGGATAAGGCCGATGTTTCATCGTTTAATACGCCAGGAATTAAGCGTACGACGGCATCTACTACAATGGCTGCAGGAAGCTCACCGCCACTTAAAACATAATCGCCAACAGAGATTTCTCTGGTTACAAATATATCTCTGATACGCTGATCTATGCCTTTATAATGCCCGCACAGGATAATGATGTTTTTCTTAATGGAAAGCTCGTTAGCCGTGCTTTGATTTAAGGTAACACCATCGGGGCTCATGAAAATAATTTCATCGTACTCGCGCTCTGCCTGAAGTTTTTCAATACAGGCAGCAAAAGGTTCAATACTCATAACCATACCACTTCCACCACCATACTGATAGTCATCTACACTTTTTTGCTTATTGGTAGCATAATCACGTAAGTTATGTACCACAATTTCGGCAATCCCTTTTTTCTGTGCGCGGTGCAGTATAGAATGGGCAAAAGGACTTTCCAATAGGGCGGGTAAAACAGTTATAATATCGAAACGCATAGCGCAAAGGTAAGTCTTTAGTCTGAAGTCTTTAAACCAAAGTAGATTTTTACCTGATCCCTTTTACTACTTTCAGTTCCGGCCCTTTATCATTGATAATAATCTGCGTTTTTGGAAAAAGCTTAAATATCCGCTTTTCTTCTTCTTCGGTTATATTACCGTGCAACTTGAGTGTTAAAATACTGATCTCGGCCAGCTGATCCGGTATTTTAATCTGGTTTTTAAAGCTGAGTTCGAGCACACGCAGATTTTTAGCAGCATACACTTCGTTGGGTATCTCTGTAATGTTATAAACGCTCAGCGCATCAGATTTGCTCATGGTAGCTCCGCCTTCTACTGATGAGCTAATTGCCCAGCCAATTTCTGGCTTTAATGAAAAATCATTTTTGTTTTGCCTAAGGCCTACAAACCCCGCCCAGAACTCCATGTTGTATGTCTTCCTGGTTACTTTATCTTCTAATATAAACGGAACCTTTACCAGCTCCGGTGCCAGGCCACCAATATCAGAAATGGGCTTGAAATTGGTTTTTAATCCCTTTTTATTGTAAGGAAAAAGTTTTGTAATCCAGCCATCTATAGTGTTAACGGTACCATAAGCTTTGGTGGTATGCACTTTAATCATATTCATCCAAAACTCGTTATTCGGCTTGCCTTTTTTGGCCTGGATAATTTCTTTTACAATGGGTTCGAGTTCTGTTGTCCACCAGCTTAAATCGTACTGTTTAATAAATTTTATTTTTTGGAGCACTTTTTCCCAGTCCTCCACAGTTCCTTCTATCGTTACCCTGGGGATACCGCAGCTAATCAAAATAACCTGGTATACAAAATATGATCTCATTCCTTCCATCAAGGTAATTTCTGATGCAATTTTAGTGGTAGGAGTGGTGGTGCTAAAATCTGCTGTTAGATTTTTAACAAACTTCTTTCCGGTAAACAGACTTATTTGCTGATTAAACTGTGGAAAAAGTGCTTCCCAGTTGCTATTTGCGTTACCTAGCTTGATATCATTAGCCATTACGGTTAGCACTTTACGCCCTTCAAAATTAACCAGTTTACGCCTTAAAGCCTCCCTGTTGTTATCGATATGCCTTGCAAACCCTTGACTGATGAGTAACCAAATCATATCAGGCGATAAAACTACAGGCCTGTGATCTTTATAAGCGTTAAAAAAGCCGGTTAAAAAGGGATGATCCTGATAAAAGACAAGACTATCGGGCAATGGAGACATTTTTTCGAACGCACTGCGATATAAATCCGGCAAATCTTTTGCGGCGGTTTCTTTTAGTAATTTTTCTGGAGGAGATAGTTTTTCAATTTCTACAACAGTGGCTTTCTGGGCATTTACGGCTGTGCCAAATACTGTAAAGAGTAAAAATGAGAGGTATAATTTTCTGATCATAACAGCGGATTTAAAGTTATGATGCAGATTACGGCAATTTCCATAAAGGAAACGGTTAATTAGCTGTTTTTAAACTGTCCATTGATCGTGAATAACGGCAACCAGATAATAGGCATTGTTATATTTTTTAAAAACAAATCGCAAGCTGGTCCAATCGAGGCCTCTGTATTTTTCATCAAAGCCTTTAAAATAATACTCTGTAAAATGAAGTTGAGGGTAGGTATCCTTCAGGTTATCAATCGAATTGCCCTTACCTATAACCATATCGAAACTTTTCTGCGGGGCATGCAAATAGCCTGCGTTGTAAATAAATTTGTCGATATAGGTTTTGACCCTGATTTTAATGGGCTCGCCGCTTCCGTCAACGTGGCCCCAGGTTAAAATCCAGTTCCGGCTTATGGCTTCAAGAAAGTCTTTGGCCAGCACTTGTTTGTGGGTTGGGTCGATAAAGCCATATGGAGAGAAACGCACGCCATCTATGGGATGAAAAAGTGCGGCAAAAGCATCGTAATCTTTGGCTTGCAAAGCGGTTAATGCTTTTAAACCCACGGCTTCAATTGAATCCCGCTGACTTGCCTCATTCGCTTTTGCAGTATGTGCGGTTTTATTTTCTTTACGGTTGCAGCCTAAAATGAGTAGTACAGCAATTATTAAAACAGACAAACACCTCATAAGAGGTAAAACGAAAATTCTGCTTAAAAAGTTTCGGTCTTGCTTATTTCTCTAAATAAACATCAAGCAAGCCTTCAGGTAAATCGAGTGTTAAAATCTTTTCCTCATCATCAATTTCAACGATAAAATCTTCATTTAAAGGGAAAAGAATTTCTGTCTCCTGATAAAGCACGGTAGCTACAAACTGTTGAGGGTATTCATTAACCTCCAAAATCTCACCCAGTTCGCCAAGGGCTTCATCAATAGCCATAAAGCCTTTTAAATCGGTATAAAAGAATTCGTTTTCATCGCGCTCAGGCATCTGCGCAATTGGTAGATATAATTTCTTTTTTAGCAGCGGCTGAGCTTTATCAATGTGATCAACATCATCGAAGTTAAAATAACCTGTTTTATTGGCCTGCAGCTTTGCCGATGCCACGAAGTAAGGCACCAGTTTGCCGTTCATATCAGCAAAAACCACATCAAAATCGAGCTGTTCGTATTCGTCGAATTCGAAAAATACCTGAACTTCTCCTTTTAAACCTCTTGTTTTTGTAACGTAACCAACGTAAAATGCTTCTTCGTGTTTCATAATCACCCTAAATCCCCTAAAGGGGACTTATTAACACCCCCCTTTAGGGGAAAGGGGTATTAATAAAAATAGCGTTCCGAATCCGGAACGCTATTTTTTGAAACGGAATAATTAAATTATTCTGCTCCTTCTTCTTTAGTAGCTTCTGCTGCAGGAGCTTCTTCAGTTGCTTCAGCCTCAACAGCTGGAGCTTCTTCTTCAACAACCTCTTCTGCAACTGGTGCATTTTTAGCTGCGATTGCTGCTGCTTTTTCTTCTTTTTTCTTAGCTTCTGCTGCTAATGCTGCTTTACGCGCATCTGCTTTAGAAGTAGCTAAACCTTCTGTTTTACCAGAGATTTTACCAGCTTTAGCATCTAACCATGCTGCAAATTTTTCGTCAGCTTGTTCTTGAGTTAAAGCACCTTTTTTAACACCACCTTCTAAGTGTTTTTTGTATAAAACACCTTTGTAAGAAAGGATTGCACGAGCTGTATCAGTTGGTTCTGCACCACTGTTTACCCAAGCTAAAGTTTTTTCGAAGTTAATTTCGATAGTAGCAGGATTAGTGTTTGGGTTGTATGAACCTAAACGCTCAATAAATTTACCATCACGTGGAGAGCGAGAATCTGCTACCACAACGTGGAAAAAAGGTTTACCTTTTTTACCGAATCTTTGCAATCTGATTTTAGTTGCCATTTCTTTTTGTATTTATGTATTCAACATAGTTCCCGGAGCTGCATGCTGCGGGGCTGCAAAGATAACTAAAATACTGTAAATTAAAAACATACTTTAATTTATTTGTTTTCTGGATATTTACGATCAAAATATTTGCTGATACAAAATGAAAAGAATTGCGATTGATATGGACGAGGTAATTGCCGACGCCCTCGGAAAATTTATTAAACTGTATAACCGCGATTACAACGTACCGCTCGATTTGAAAATAGCTGCTGGAAATGAAATTTACCATCATGTTCCGCATGAAGTTAACCAAAAATGGTTCGAGTACATTAACGAACCTGGCTTTTTTCGCGATATGGAAGTAATTGCCGATAGCCAGCGGGTAATTAAGGCCCTGCAAGAAAAATACGATGTCTATATTGTTTCGGCGGCTATGGAATTCCGCAATTCGCTGGTTGATAAATACGACTGGATGGCCGAGCATTTCCCCTTTATTGATTGGCAGCACCTTATGTTCTGTGGAAACAAAATTGTGGAGGTAGATATCCTGATCGACGACCGCATTAAAAATTTTGTAGGCTTTAAAGGCCGGCCGCTTTTGTTCACCTCGCCACACAATTTACTCATTACCCAATATGAGCGCGTAAACACTTGGGAAGAGGTGGCGGGTTTATTACTTTAAGCTATATCAAAAACCGTCATTTCGATTACGGCAGGAAATCTCGTTCTAGATTTCGCTATGCGATAGTCGAAACGACGACATAATTGAAAGGCTATCCAATCAGTATAATCATTTAATCTGTGTAATCCTTTTTAAAAGTTAAACTCACCAACAAAGTTGCCCTTACTATCGTTTGCAGCTAAGGGCATTACAATTACCTTGCGTTGCTGTTTACCAGTTGCATACTGGGTATAAATCTCAGCGGTTACAGTTGTTGGTCCGCTAATGTTAATCTGCCTGTCGCCAAAATAATTTACCTCGATTTTATATTTCCCTTTGGGCGCTTTTTTAATCATAAACTGCTCTGGGCCATAACCCGCTGTAAAATCGTTACTAATCCTGCCACCGATTTTTGTCCTTGAGTTACCATAATAACCCTTTTCGCCCATCGGATCAGTAAGCCATAAATCGATATCTGTATCGTTTTTATTCCAGTTTAATACCACGCGCACATCCACAGGTAAAGGCTGGATTAATCGTTTATCAATATCTTTAGTGCTTAATTTATTGCTATGGCGGGCAATTAAATTGTTGATTTCAGCAATTACAATTTCCTCAATCCCCTGATCCCTGCTGGCAATCTGGCTATTGTAACTTTGTGTTAATACTTTGTATAAATTATCTAAAGCCTTTTGATACTGACCAATATCTGCCAATGCTAAAGCATAATCGCGGTAACTCTGTGCGTCCATTGGCCGCCATTGTAAAACTTTTTGGGTAATAAAAATCTCCTCATTATAATTACCTGTTTGTTTGAGTTTATAAGCCAAGGTTTTATATAGATCGGAATTTTCGAGGTCTAAATCGGCAATGTTGCTTAAAATAGTTAAAGCCCGTACACTATCTTTTTGCTGGTAAAACCAGTTGGCTACGTCAAAATAAAACATGGGTGTAGACACATAATCTGGTCGCATTTTTAAATAAGCCTGATAAGCGCTGTCCGGTTTTCCTACTATATTTTTCATGTAGGCTTTATCGCTCTTAAATTCTGGTATAACAATAGTTGGCCGTTTATCTCTCCCCACTGTGCTTGTATTTTGCACACTTAGGCCAGCAACCTTACCCTGCAGAAAACCACCAATTTCTTTCGCTTTTAACTGCGTTAAAGCAGCGCCTGTTATGGCTCTTTTTGCCTGTGCACCATAACCCACAACCACTACTTCATTTAATTCATTTGTCCGTTCAGCCGCTTTTCTTGCTGCACCAACAGGAGGGGCAACGCGCACTTCTTGTGCCCTGATTGCCTCGTTCCTCCTCGAGGTAGCAGCCAGTTCATTTACTACAATATCGGCAGTAGGATCACCTTGTATATCAGCTTGTCCCGGATCAGGGTAACCTTCTTTTTTCTTCTCAATTTCCTGGTTAAACTCCGTATTCCACCAGGTTTTTAATTCTTTTGTCATCGCTACAGCTGCGTTAAGCAAATCCGTTTTACGTTCCAGAATTGCTGTTCTACGCTGTTTTAAAACTGCCTCGTATTCTTGCCGCAATTCTGCTGGCGGCACAATATCATAGCGCAGGTAATCATCGAGGTTTTCGAGCACAATTAAACTGGTATTCCGCGTAACAATGCCAAACTGTTTACTTAAAACGCTTATGTCGTCTTTGTTGGCTTCGTATTGGATATCCATTTCAGCAATTTTCTTCTGTGCCCAAACCCGGCTCACATTGATGCTGTTAAAAGTATGTTCTGTGCCATTTAAACGAACCTCTTGCTCAGACACCACTGAATTGCCGTAACCAAACTGCAGTACAAATGCAGTGTTGATCCCGTTTAATATTCCCGCCAAAGAAAAGTTTCCGCCTACGTTAACATGTACCGAGGGATAGGTTTGACGCACATCCGATCCATTTTTAATCCCTAAAAACTGTAGGTTCTGCTCGTTAAGCTGTTTAAAGGCATCATTAACCGCAATGGCATTGAGGTTTATAAACTGTCCTCCCGTTTTCTGACTGATGTATTTCAAAGTACTATAATCCGCTTTTAAGGCTGTATTTATAGTATGTACGGGTTTATTTATCGAAATTACATTTGGGCCAAAGGTTGAGAGGCCATCGCTAAACAACAGGTATTCATCGGCCTGAAAAGCGCGCGTGTTTACAGCACTAAAATTTGTACCACCATCGTAAACCAGATTTTCCAGTTTGTTTTTGAGTAAGACCCAGTTCCCATTCGAAATGGTAAAGTTACCGGCCTGTTTAAAGCCATTGTTTAGCAAACCCAGTTGTATGGTTAAGTTTTGCTTTTTCTTGATAATCTGATCTAAAAGTTCCAGTTCCTTTTTAATATCACGCTGTAAACCGCTTAAAGAGGTATCCCAGATTAAACCAATCTGGTTAGACCATTGGCGTTGCCTGCTCTGTGTTTTCGGAAACACATTGACTAAAAAGTAGTATCCACTGGATGCTTTTTGCATCTGAACTTCCGGTAAATCGCTCCGCTTGGGTAAATTTATCGTTAAACCATATTTTGGCTGGTAGTTGTTTTTATTAATTTCGCCAACATAAGTGTTCCCATTGGCTTTTAAATTAAAGCTGCCTTCGGGTTGCTCGCTAAGATGAGGCTTTAAAACACTTTCAAAAACCGTAGTTTTTAGCGTAAAGTTTTCTACTGCCTGGTTATAGTTTAAAGGCAAATGGTAGCGTAGGGCGTTTCCATTATTAAAGCTAAGCTCTTCTTCATAACCAACAACAATGGTTCTGCTTCCGTTGGCAGGCAAGGGGTAAATCCTCGTCCTGAAATTATTGCCTTCTACTTTCTCCAAAAGACCCGGATCGACCCTACGACGCTCTATACTTTCAAAAACCTCAGTTGCCTTAGCTTTTTCAACTGGTACAGCCTCACGCATTTTCCCATTAATATCGAGTGCGTAACGACTAATGCTTACACCCTCGGGCATAGGAAAGGTTAATTCACCTTCCAGTATACGATTGCTGTTGTTATAAAACGTCATAGTCATTACCGTAGTGGCAATATTTCCGGTAATTTGCACATCGATATTTAGCTTTTTAAGCTTTACAGCTCGTTTTTGCGCTTCATTTTCTGTTTGCTCAATTTTGAGTACTGGCATTTGGGCCTGCACTAAAAATGCAATTGAAAGGAAAAAGAAGAGGAGAAGAGTTTTAGAAGGTTTCATAACTATCGGTTTTTTAATAGTGATGCGAAACCGGATGAGATTACATAAATTTATTTTTCTAAATGCAGAAACGGCTTAAAAAAGAGCGTTCAAAATTTTTGTAACATTTTAGCAGGATAATATTCTAATTATAAAAAACTGAAACTATGTTAGTAACCACAACGCCTACAGTTGAGGGCAGAAAAATTGTAAAATATATCGGCTTAGTAACCGGAGAGACCATTATTGGCGCAAATATTTTTAAAGATTTATTTGCAGGCATAACTGATATTGTAGGGGGGAGATCGAGCTCTTACGAACGTGTTTTAAGAGAAGGAAAAGATACTGCTGTTAACGAAATGCAACAATATGCGGCTGCACTTGGAGCGAATGCTATTGTTGGCGTAGATTTAGATTACGAAACAGTTGGTAGCGGAGGCAGTATGCTGATGGTAAGTGCCAACGGTACTGCTGTAATTTTAGAAGATTAAGATATTTGCTTATAGCGAAACTAAGCAAAAACAAGAAAGTCTTTCCGGTGCGGGAAAGACTTTTCTTTTATATCATATTTTTGATTAAAACGACAGTATGTCGATCATCTTTAACCATTTAGTACTTACCTTCTCAGCATCGATGTGTTTAATGGCATGATCAAATGGCGTAAAAGTAATTTCACGGTTCACCTGGCCAATCATTACACCACTTTCGCCTTTAATTAGCGCTTCTACCGCTGCAACGCCTAACTGGCTTGCTAAAACGCGGTCCATGCAGGTTGGTTTTCCTCCTCGTTGAATATGGCCTAAAATCGAAACCTTAGTATCATAATGCGGGTATTTGGCCTGCAAAATTTCAGCCACCTTAAAAGCTCCGCCCGTATCATCGCCTTCGGCAACAATAATAATCTTCGATGCTTTATCTTTCCGGCTATGTTCCAGTTTATGCAAAATATCATCGGCATTCATATTAGCCTCCGGAATCATAATGGCTTCTGCACCCACGCCAATACCACTTCTTAAAGCAATTAAACCCGAATCGCGTCCCATTACCTCAACAATAAAAAGGCGGTCATGCGACTCTGCAGTATCCCTGATCCGGTCAACCGCGTCAATTACAGTATTAATCGCCGAATCGTAACCAATGGTAAAATCAGTACCTGCCAAATCGTTATCAATGGTTCCTGGTAATCCTACCACCGGGAAATCGAATTCTTTTGAAAAAATATTCGCTCCGGTAAAAGTTCCGTCGCCACCAATCACAATCAGCGCATCGATCCCTTTGGCTTTTAAATTTTCGTAAGCCGTTTTTCGGCCTTCAACGGTTCTAAAAGCTTCGCTCCGTGCAGTTTTTAAGATTGTACCACCGCGTTGGATAATATTTGCCACAGATTTACGGTCCATGGCCATAAAATCGTTGTTGATCAATCCTTCGTACCCACGGATAAACCCGGTTACTTCAATATCATAATAAATAGAGGCCCTTACTACGGCCCTTATTGCAGCGTTCATACCCGGCGAATCACCACCTGAGGTTAAAACACCAATATTCTTAATTTTGCTCATTTGTTTATTTCTTAGCAAACTCTGATAATCCCTGATCCAGATATTGCAAATATTTGTCTATATCAAATTCGACACCAATAGGCGGCGAAACTAATTCCTTTTCATCGGTACCCAAAAGTACGTAATATGGTTGCGAAATGGTATTAAATCTTTCTGCTTGCAAGTGTTTAAATTTCTTTCCTACTGTATTTACTTTGGTACCCAGTATTTTAGAATCAAATTGTTCGGCAATTGGTAAATTGGTTTTATCGTCTGTATAGAGTGAAACAACAATATAATCTTCTTTTAACCTCTTAAGCACTCTCGGATCAGACCAAACCCTTGCTTCCATTTCGCGGCAATTTACACAACCATGGCCGGTAAAATCTAGAAATAACGGTTTTTTTACTTCCCTGGCATAAGCAAGCGCTTCTTCGTAATCAAAGAAACCATCAATATTATGTGGAATGTGTAAAAAGTCCGCATATTTTCTTTTGGGATGGTTTGAAGCTGTACTTTGACCAACTCCTGATCCGCTATCCTGGCCAATGACAAAATCCTGGGTAGATAAGGGAGGAACCAAAGCGCTAACTGCTTTTAATGGCGCGCCCCATAAACCAGGAATAAGATAAATGGCGAAAACAAAAGTAGCAGTGGCAATAAATAACCTTGGAACCGAAACATACGGAAGGTCACTATCGTGAGAAAACTTAATTTTTCCCAATAAATAAACGCCTAAAATTAAGGCTAAAACGATCCAGATGGCTAAGAAAATTTCGCGATCTAAGATACCCCAGTGATAAGCTAAATCGGCTGTTGAAAGGAATTTTAAAGATAAACCCAGCTCAAGGAAACCCAGAAAAACTTTGATCGAGTTTAACCATCCGCCTGATTTTGGCAAGCCTGTCATTAAGCTTGGGAAAATGGCAAACAGAGTAAAAATTACCGCTAATGATAACGAAAAGCCAAACATCACCACCACTGGCGTTAACAAATCTGTATTAATAGCCACTAAAGACGTTCCGATTAACGGCCCGGTACAAGAGAAAGAAACAACGGCTAAAGTTGCTGCCATAAAGAAGATTCCGCTCAGGCCTTTCGAATCTGATTTGGCATCGAGCTTATTAACAAAAGAGCTTGGCAGCGTAATTTCGAATGCGCCTAAAAAGGAAACACCGAAAACAATCAATATCAGGAAGATGAAAATATTAAAAAATCCATCGGTAGAGATCTCGTTTAATGCACTAGCACCCCAAATCAGCGTAATAATTACACCTAAACCAACGTAAATTACGATGATGGATAAGCCATAAATAATAGCACTTCTGATTCCTTTTGCCCTGCTTTCTGCACGTTTGGTAAAAAAACCAACCGTAAGCGGAACCATCGGAAATATACACGGAAGAAAAAAGGCTGCAATACCAGCCAACAGGCCTAAGCCAAAAGTTACCCATAAGGATTGTTTTGGTGCTGCATCTTTAGCAACAGCTGCAGCTTTATCTACTTTAACCGTATCCTTTTTAACCGAATCTTTTACCAGACTATTCGCAGCACTATCCTGTGCCGATCCTACTTCGGTAAAAACAATATCATCGGGTGGGGCAGTTGCTGTGGTATCTTGCGTTACAAGTGCGTAACTTTTAATGGCCGGTAGTGCAATAAACATCGCCGCCATTAATAACAATAATAGAACCTTTTTCATTTGTGCGCTTTGTGTGTGTTTGAATGAAGCCGTGAAATTAATAATAATTTTATTAACAGCTTTTTACCACACGTAGATTTTACTTTAAAAAGAAACAGTCCCGAGTTTGTCGGGACTGTTTGTAATTATTTTGTTGTCAACTATTTAACCGGAACGCTAAATTCAACCTCTTCTGGCGGAAGACATTGCTTATCGTTACAAACCATAAATTCTACTTTACCTTTTGCAATGGCTGTACCTTTATTTAGCTTAATTTTTTGCTGAAAAATAACAGACTTTTCGAAATAACTAACGTTCATTTTAAAAGTACTCTCGTATTTTACAATCGCCTTAGGCTCAACTGTTTTTCCAACCAGACTAAAATCTTTAGAAGGAGCAAAGGTAAAAGTAGTTTTTACCGGACCGCCGTCTTTAACGTTTTGAGAATAAATGTGCCATCTGTCTTCAATAGTGGCTTTTAAATATATTGTAGCTTCGTTATTTCCGGTTTTCTTTGCAAAATATGCCCAGGTAACCGGCTTTTCAATTTGCGCAAATGCACCAGCAATGGTAAAAAGTACCATTGAAAGTACCAGTGAGATTTTTTTCATTGTGTGTTTTATTTTGTGTGTGTAAATTCTATTTCTTTAAAATTGAAGCTTTTTAAGCCTTGTTCAGTCTCTACCCTTAATCTGCCGTTTTCTTCAACTCCGATTATGCTACCTTCAAAAATGGCTCCATTAATTTGATATAACGCCCTAACTCCAAAGTTATACAGTTTGCCAAGGTAATCATTTTGTAAAATACTATACTTTCCGGCTCTCAAAATTAAGTAGTATTTTTCCATAAATATGAATATTTTCTCCATAATATCCATTAAAAACGTTTCCTTTTGTAAAATTTGAATGACTGAAGTGGCTCTTTGAGTGATATTTTCGGAAAATTCTTTCTGATTCACATTTAAACCAATGCCAATTACAGCCGATTTAATTACACTGCCTGTCAGTGTGTTTTCGATCAAAATTCCGCCAAGTTTTTTATCCCGGTAATATACGTCATTAGGCCATTTGATACTAAGCCCATCCGGAATAAAGTGGCTTAATGCTTCGTTAACGGCCAAACTAACGGCCATATTCAGATAAAACTGCTTATCGAGGGGTAAAAATGAAGGCTTTAGGTAAATGCTGGTACTGATATTTTTTCCGGCCTGCGTTTGCCAAATGCTTTGCTGCTGCCCTCTTCCGGCAAACTGATTATCTGCCATAATTACAGTACCTTCGGCTAATGGCTCGGATTTTGACACCATTTCTTTTAAAAAGTTATTGGTAGAATCAACTTCTTTTAATTTGATTAAATTTTGACCAACAAATAGTGTCGAAAAAGTGTTATTTTGCAAGTGTTGAATTTATAATATTGTAATTCCAAAATTAAAGCATTTTAATGGTAAAAAAGAAAATAGTAGCCCTTTCTACATACCTTTCTGAGTTGGCTGTTCACGGCATACAAGAGAAAAAAGGAGAAGATATAGTGCGGTTAGATCTTAGAAATATCCATACATCGGTAGCTGATTATTTCATTATTGCCAGTGCCAACTCGGGCACGCAGGTAAAAGCTATTGCCGATAGTGTAGAAAAAGAAATATATAAAGCCACTCAGGTAGACCCCAGACACAAGGAGGGTTTCGAATCTGCCGATTGGATTATCCTGGATTATTTTGATGTGGTTGTGCACATTTTTAAGACGGAAAAACGCCATTTTTATGGCATAGAAGAACTTTGGGGGGATGCGGAAAGCACAAATTATCAAAGCGCGTAACCTTTAGAACCATTTTGACAAAGACAAATGAACGATAATCAAAATACCAACGAAAACAACAAACAGGGAAAAAGATTACCTAACATCCCGAAGAAACCCCAAAAAGGATCAAAATTTAACATTTTCTGGGTGTACGCAGCAATTATAATTGCCATTATTGCCGCCCAGTTCTTATTCACTACCGATAGTGGTAAAGAAGTTAAATACGATACTTTTGAAAGCCAGATGTTACTAACCGGCGACGTTGACCGGATTGTAGCTTACCAAACAGAAGACCTGGTTAAAGCTGAGGTTTACATTAAAAAAGACAGTTTAGATAAAAAACCACAATACAAAGCTTACAAAAATACAAGCTCTTTAAACATGTCGAGTGGCCCAACCGTGTACTTTACCTACGGTGGAAAATTTGCCGATTTAAGAGCTGCTTTAGCCGAATCGCA
The DNA here is from genome assembly GCF_003852395.1 of Pedobacter sp. KBW01. Classification (NCBI taxonomy): domain Bacteria; kingdom Pseudomonadati; phylum Bacteroidota; class Sphingobacteriia; order Sphingobacteriales; family Sphingobacteriaceae; genus Pedobacter; species Pedobacter sp. KBW01. The sequence goes on along the minus strand of NZ_QAJQ01000006.1, from coordinate 223,654 downwards.
AAAAGCATTACCTGCAGGCAGAAAAGCAATTACCTTCAGTTCAGAAAATCGTAGCAATCCTTTAGCGAGCTGGTTTTTAAGCATTATTTTACCAGTATTACTTTTAATTGGTTTCTGGATTTTCATGATGCGCAGAATGGGTGGTGGTGCAGGCGGTGGCGGTCAGATTTTCAGTATCGGAAAATCTAAAGCAACCTTATTCGATAAAGAAAGTCAGGTAAACATTACGTTTAACGATGTTGCCGGTTTAGAAGAAGCTAAAACTGAGGTGATGGAAATTGTAGATTTCCTTAAAAACCCTAAAAAATATACCGATCTGGGTGGAAAAATCCCGAAAGGCGCTTTATTGGTAGGTTCGCCGGGTACCGGTAAAACCTTATTGGCTAAAGCTGTTGCCGGCGAAGCTCAGGTACCGTTTTTCTCTTTATCAGGGTCTGATTTTGTTGAAATGTTTGTTGGGGTAGGTGCATCCCGTGTGCGCGACCTCTTTAAACAAGCAAAGGATAAATCACCTTGTATCATTTTCATTGATGAGATCGATGCAATTGGCCGTGCCCGTGGTAAAAACGGTGTAATGGGTGGTAACGATGAACGCGAAAATACCCTAAACCAGCTTCTGGTTGAAATGGATGGTTTTGGCACCAACACGCACGTGATTATTTTAGCCGCAACCAACCGTGCTGATGTTTTAGATAAAGCCTTATTAAGAGCTGGCCGTTTCGACAGACAAATTTATGTTGATCTACCGGATGTTATTGAGCGTAAACAAATTTTCGAAGTGCACATTACGCCTTTAAAGAAATCGGAAGAGTTAGATACTGAATTTTTAGCCAAACAAACGCCTGGTTTCTCAGGTGCAGATATTGCCAATGTTTGTAACGAAGCCGCTTTAATTGCAGCCCGAAAAAATAAATCGGCGGTTGATAAACAAGATTTCTTAGATGCTGTTGACCGGATTGTAGGTGGTTTAGAAAAGAAAAACAAAATTATTACCCCAAGCGAAAAACGTGCAATTGCAATCCACGAAGCAGGTCACGCAACGGTAAGCTGGTTATTAGAGCACGCTGCACCTTTGGTTAAAGTTACTATTGTTCCACGTGGACAGAGCTTAGGCGCAGCCTGGTACCTGCCTGAAGAGCGCTTAATTGTTCGCCCGCACCAAATGCTGGATGAAATGTGTGCTACAATGGGAGGCAGGGCTGCCGAAAAGGTAATGTTCGATACCATTTCTACAGGAGCGTTGAGCGATTTAGAGAAGGTAAACAAACAAGCGAGAGCAATGGTTACCATTTACGGCCTGAACGAAAAACTAGGAAACATTACCTATTACGATTCATCAGGTCAGAATGAATATAATTTCTCTAAACCTTATTCAGAAGATACTGCATTAACAATCGATAAAGAAATTTCTACACTGATTGAAGGTCAATACCAAAGAGCCATTAATTTGTTAGAAGAAAACAAAGATAAGCTGGTTCAATTGGCTGATATCTTAATTGAAAAAGAAGTATTGTTTAAAGATGATTTAGAAGAGATTTTCGGAAAACGCTTATTCGAAAATCAGGGAGAAAGCGGCACTCCAGGACATATTACTCCTGTAGAAGCATAAATAAACAATTTCAATTATTACATTTGCTACCCTGGTTATTCACCAGGGTAGCTTTTTTTTATATGAAGGATAATACAACAGCGAAAGAACAAATACTAAAAAAGATAAGAAAAGCACTGTTAGAAAAACGTGAAAATCCTTATCCCAATTTAGAAGAAAGTCAACTGTATAAAAAAAATACAGAGGAGCTGGAAGTGTTGTTTGCTGAACAACTTACAGCCATATCGGGTAATTTTATCTTCTGCGAAGATGGCATCGACTTCTTTGAAAACATGCTGCAGCTGGCTGATAAATTTAAATGGCGCAAAATATACTGCTGGGAGCCAGAATTGCAGCAGTTTTTAAGTAAATACGAATTTCCTTTTTATCAAACAGACAAAGATTTTGAACAGGCTGAGGTAGGCATTACCCTTTGCGAGGCACTAATTGCACGTAACGGAAGTGTAATGGTTACCAACCAGGGAGCCGCCGGCAGGAGACTAAGTATTTTTCCGCATCACCATATTGTAATTGCCAAAACCAGTCAGCTGGTTTTAGACCTTAAAGATGCTTTTGCTATACTAAAAAACAAATATGGCAATCAAATTCCGTCCATGATCAGCAACATTACTGGCCCAAGCAGAACTGCAGATATCGAAAAAACATTGGTTTTAGGTGCCCATGGTCCTAAAGAGCTTTTTGTATTTTTGATTGATGATTTTACCTGATCGCAATTAACTTAAAAACATAATGGCAGGAATAAGGTGATTAATCCTGCCATTTATAATATACTTTACAAAGATTATTAAATTTCTATCTACTGCTTTTATAATTTTTAACCACCAGTTCTCCGGCTGCATTTAAGCAGTATATATCTTCATCATAATTTATATATCTCCTTAAAAGCACTGGCTTTAATCCTTCATCTTCCAGTTTCCGGTGATCGAAAGCCACGTAAATTTCTACATTCCTGCGGTCTTTATCCAGCGTGATGGTTTTCCTGGTTTTAGTGTTGTAGATATCAACTTCCTGAATTCTCCTGTAATTATAACCCCAGCTAGAGTCTTCTCCAAAATCTTTACTTCTGCCAATCACAAAATAATCGTTCATTAAATGGAAGATCGTACTGATGCTTTTATCTTTAAAAAGCCGTTTTCCTTTGCTGTCAACCAGGTCAGCAATTTTTCTTGTCTTTCCATTGGTTAAAGTATTTTCCTCATTTAAAACCACAATACCCAGGTTTTTAGGGAAATTGTTTTTGTTATCGCTAAATGCTCCAAATGTGCTGTAATAATCCTTGCTTTTTAAAATCGTATCGCCATTTTCATTTAAAAAATAATTTAAACGGTTACCATTCATCGACATTGAGCCTGGGTAATCGGCAAAAAACAAAACATCTTTTGTGAGTTTAACAGGAGCCTTTTTTGCGGGTTTTTCTGGTGTCTTACCTGCAGTTAAGGGTGTTTTCCCCATTGTTACATGCACTTCAGTAACTTTGCTCCTTTCTGCAACTTCGGCTCTTTGCTTTTTAAATGCAATCTCAGCCTCTGCCTTAAGCTTGGCATTTTTTATTTTCCCCAATTCAGATTGGGCCTTATCATCAGCAATTTTCTTTTTTCGGGCATCTTCATTTTCCTTGGCACAAGCAGGGCACATTAGTTTGCCTTCTGCGTTATTAGAGCCTTTTGGCGCAAACCTACAGTTATACCTGGAGTATTCACTTTTCGAAATATGTGATTGGGCATTTGCTGTATATGCGATAAACAGCAATACCATTAGGGACAGTAACTTTTTCATTTTTAGTTTGTTTATCCTGTAAAAATACAGCTAAGACCAGGTTAACCTAAATACCCATTACAAGGTATATTTAGTATTTATTTCGATAAAATCGATCGCCAGTACCAGTCGTTTATAAAAAAGCCATAACTTAACCCTTCAAGAAGTAGGAATACGGATTGACTTGATTGCTTGTAAGAACACAGGCTAAATTATTTACGGAATGGGATTTACTAAGCGTAAAAACATGGAGCACGAGTTAAATGTAAACAGAACACCAGGTTGATTAAAGTTTGCATTAAAAAAATAAACCGGTTAAAAATTAATTTATTTTCGATTACCGAATATAATTGATAGTTTTATACTACATACCGATTTAGTATGCGGTATTATAATTTATGAGCAAAGTAATAAATACGGTAATAGCCGGTACTGGAAGTTATATTCCGCAGAATATTATTTCTGGTAACGAATTCTTAAATGCTACGTTTTTTGAGAATGGAAGCCGACTGGAGAAGGAAAATGCTGAGATCATCGATAAATTCTCAGAAATTACAGAAATTGTAGAAAGACGGTATGCTTGCCCTGAGCAATTGAGCAACCATATAGGTGCTAAGGCAGCAGAAAAAGCGATCGAAAATGCCGGTATTGATAAGGAAACATTAGACTATATTATTTTTTGCCATAATTTCGGCGATATTCCTCTGGGTAGCAATCGCAGCGATATTTTGCCTTCACTGGCGTCAAAAGTTAAACAACAACTGGGCATACACAACCCCGATTGTGTGGCTTACGATATTATTTTTGGATGCCCTGGATGGGTTCAGGGAGCAATACAGGCAGATTACTACATTAAAAGTGGAGACGCCAAACGTGTAATGGTTATTGGTGCCGAAACACTGAGCCGCATTATCGATCCACACGACCGCGACAGTATGATCTTTTCTGATGGTGCAGGTGCTGTAATTTTCGAAGCCGAAGAGGCCGAAGAGAAGAAAGGGATACTGGCTCATAAAACAGAAACACATGCTGTAAACTATGGCAATTTATTAACCATGGGAAAAGGTTCTCACCCAGATGAAACAAGCGGCAATTATTACCTTAAAATGAATGGCAGGAAACTTTATGAGTTTGCGGTAGTTCAGGTACCCCAGGTAATTAAAAAAGCGATTGATAAAGCCGGATTGAGTGTAGAAGATATTAATATTGTATTTGTACACCAGGCAAATGGTAAAATGGATACCGCCATTATGAAACGCCTGTTTAAATTATATGGCAAAGATACCGTACCCGAAAATCTGGTGCCAATGACTATTTCGTGGCTCGGAAACAGTTCGGTAGCTACTGTACCAACCTTGTTAGACCTTGTTTTAAAAGAGCAGGTTGAAGGTTATAAGGTTAAAGCAGGCGATATTGCTGTTTTCGCTTCAGTTGGCGCAGGCATGCACATCAACGCGTTTATACACCGTTTTTAATTCGATAAGCGTTTTAATCCGGCTTTTGCCTGGCTTTCAATACTGTTTTCAAATTCATGGTTTTTCATGGAAATGGCTGTATTGAAAGCCTCTTTTGCTTTTGATACATTTTTTTTCTTTTCGTAAACTTTACCCATTTGCAGGGCTGCATTTGCTGCAAAATAATATTTCAGGTTTTTACCCTGATTAATAGTTGCCTGATAAGCAGTTAATGCCTGATCATCACGCCCAAGATCATCGTTAATTCTACCCAAACGGTAATTAAACTCCGTTTTATCCCGGTCGCTTGCATAATCGGTGGTTTTCTTATCATCCAACACCTGTAGCGCCTTATTTAAATAGCCGCCATCGTACAATAACCTGGCCTTTAGCAAATCAACCAGCGGGGGAGTACCTGCTGCTTCATTTTTGGCCTGCTTATCTTTATCGTGATATAAATAACCCGAATTAAGCGCTTTGTTTGCATAGGCGGTATAGCCCGTTTTATCGCCTTTTAAGAGCGCAATCCAACCAAGGTGAATATTGGCGTCGCGAATATAATTTACGCCCTTATTCGTTTGCAAAAAGCGGTTAAAATAAGTCGCCGCATTGAGGTCTAATTTATTCAAGTGTGCAACACCTTCCAGATAATCGAGATAAGGGAAAGGCTGGTAAACACCTCCCTCAGGTTTTTTGGCTAAAATCTGAATGGCTTCTTCGTTATGACCTGTTTTAATGCTAACGTAACTCTGTAAATAGCTTTTTAATAAACTGGTATCAGCAATGCGTTCAGTATACTTCATCATTTTCGCATAAGCCGACGGGCTATGCGCAACATCTGTAAGTACGTAGGTATAGTAAAAAACCACTTCTTCATAAAATGGCTCGTATGAAGAACTTGATAAACTTTCGGCAAGCTTATCGAACATATTTAAGCCGTTTTGAAGGTTTCCTTTTATACCGAATGTAGCCAATGCGCTTTTCAGTGCACCATCAGGCAGATTGCCCAAAACCGCATTAACCAAACCTAAACCTTTTGCGTTTAGTGGAAAGTTTGGGAATTTTTTGCTGTTCTCCTGCAAAAGGCTGTTGGCTCTTTTAATTTCCATTGCGGCATTAAAAAATTCGCCAAAACGGCCATGAATTAACGCCCATTGTAAATTAATCTCAGCCTGGGCATAAAGATAATAGGGAGAGCTTTTATCATCATCCGAAATCTGGTCTAAACGGGTCGATTTATTTCCTTTTAGACGATCGAAATCGGCCTTGCTTTCAGATGTGATGATTGTAAAATAATCAATGTAGTTTTCAAGCAACGGAATGATCGAATTATTAGGCCTCTGCTTTTTTTCAGTAGCAATATAAGCGCGGGCATTACCCAGCTTTAATTCGAAAATGCTTTTATAAGCTTTTAAGCAATTGGCGTTGTAATCAAAGTTTGCAAATAATATAGACGGAAATATCAGAAGAGAGGCAAGGAAGGCGAAACGTAAGCTTTTAATCATGCTGAAAAATGGTATTTTCTTTTAGGTTGATGTCGCCCGAGCAACAGCTTTCACATTTAAACAAATATCTACATTTAACGTTAAAATGTGCGTGTTGTTTTGTTGCTAAACAAAAAACGTCCCGATTTAAGTCGGGACGTTTTTAATGCTTTTGCAATGCTGATTAAGCTTCTGCTACTTCGTGGGTTAATGCTTCATCAACCAAAATACGTCCGCAGTGTTCGCAAACGATGATTTTTTTACGTTGACGGATATCTAACTGACGCTGAGGCGGGATCTGGTTGAAACAACCTGAGCAAGAATCGCGATCGATAGTTACTACTGCCAAACCGTTAACCGCATTTTTGCGTAAACGTTTGTATGCAACCAGTAAACGTTCCTCAATTTGAGGCTCTGCTTTATCTGCTTTTTTCTGTAAATCCTGCTCTTCTTTTTCAGTTTCTGCAGTAATTACATCAAGTTCTGCTTTTTTAGTTTCTAAATCTTTCTTTCTGCCATCTAACTCGCCTTTAGCTGCTTCGTAGATTTCAGTTTTAGAGTTAATTTCGAAACCGTGTTCTTTAATTTTCTTTTCAGATACCTGAATATCTAAACCCTGAATCTCAATTTCTTTGGTTAAAGCATCGTATTCACGGTTGTTTTTAACTTCTTTTAATTGAGAATCGTATCTTTTGATTGCAGCTTGTGCATCTTTGATGGTATTTTTACGGGTTACGATCGAATCCTCAAGATCATCAAGTTCGCCTTTAATTTTTGAAATTCTGGTTTCTAATCCTAAAACGTCATCCTCAAGATCTGCAACTTCCATTGGTAATTCGCCACGTACCTGACGGATTTTATCAATTTTTGTGTGGATATTTTGTAATTCGTATAAAGCCTTTAGCTTTTGTTCTACGGTTTGTTCCATTAAAACAAGTAATTTATGGGGTTTGTATTTTGCTCCGTTAAACGGATTGCAAAGTTAGTAAATTTTTTTTGAATAATTTCAAGCAATAAATTTGAGGTAAATTGTTCAGTTTCAAAGTGTCCGATGTCGGCAATGATCAATTTTTCCTCTGCATCAAAAAACTCGTGGTATTTGAAATCTGCAGTAATAAAAGCATCGGCTCCGGTGGCAATTGCTTCTCTTAAAAGGAAGCTACCCGAACCGCCACAAACCGCTACCTTTTTGATCCTTTTGTTGATTACTTCGGTATGCCGAACTACACGTGCCTGCATCCTGTCTTTAACTAGGTGCAGAAAATCGTAACCATCCATATCATATTCCAGCCAGCCCACCATACCCGAACCAACCAGCTGGTGTTTGTTTTCCAACTTGTAAATATCGTAGGCGACTTCCTCATACGGATGGTTTTCGAACAAAGCCACCAATATTTTCCGTTCGGCCTGGGCCGGGTAAACCATTTCGATACGTACTTCTGCCTCGCGATGGCGAATGCTTCTTTCGCCTACAAAGGGATCTGATTCCTCATTGCCCTTAAAAGTACCAAAACCATCAGCATTAAAACTGCATTCGCTGTAATTGCCAATATTACCCGCTCCAGCATAAAACAAAGCCGAACGCAATTGCTCTGCCTGCGCTTGCGGGCAATAGGTAACCAGCTTTTTTAACAAGCCGGCTTTGGGCGAAAGCACCTTGGTACCAGTTAAGCCTAAACGCTCACAAATACGGGCGTTTACGCCGGTATGGATACTATCTAAATTGGTGTGAATAGCATAAAGTGCAATATTATTCTTGATGGCCTTAAGTACAACACGCTCTACATAGTTTTTACCATTCAGCTTTTTTAAGCCTTTAAAAACAATTGGATGATGGGTAATAATGAGGTTGCAACCTACAGAAATGGCCTCATCTACAATCTTTTCTACACAATCTAATGCAACTAGGGCAGCTCTGATTTCCATATTCGGATCGCCAACAATTAAGCCCGAATTATCGTAATCTTCCTGATAATTGAGAGGGGCAATGCTTTCTAAATAATTGGTTATTTCGGCTAATTTCATGTGTTAAATATAAAAAAAAATTATAGCCCGGGATTTAAATCCCGGGCTATAATGTAGAAACTAATATCAGATTTTTATTAAACCTTAGGCGCAAATCCGCCACCCATTCTTACCATCTGTAAACTTTCGAAAACCATTTTCTGGTTGTGCTCAAAGGCAAGGGTTTTATGGTTTACCACATCGATTATCGAACCGATGAAACAAAGACCTGCAGTTAAAAGATACAAGATACCCATACCAATCTGACCGATAATGAATCTTTGCAATCCCGGTACAGCGAAGAGTCCGATCAAACAGAAAATTAACATATCTGATGGATTTTTTCTTTTGCTGCTGTAAATCATTAAGAAATTGCGCAACTGTTGCTCGTCTAAACCTGTAGTTGCCTGTTGTAAGTATGAGTATTCATCTGGTGTTATACCTGGTAACGACATCAGAGGTGATTGAAATATATCCATGGTGTTTATCTGTTTGAGGTTAAAATTTTAAATGTTTTTATCTTTTTTGCTAGTATATAAATTCTGTAAAGTATAATTAAAAGTGCCGGAAACCCGAACCAATGTTCAGCAAAGCTTTCAGTAAATTCGCCATGAAAAATATGACTTATCGACCTGCCAATCCCACATCCCGGACACCAGCCCCCGTAGCCTAAATTAGCCAGCGGGCAAAGTGTGAAGTGATGTTCGTGGCTATTTGCTGTTGCCAATAACACTAATGCTATTACCCAGAAAACAAGTTCTAATGGAAAGCGCTTAATGTTGCCCATTGTTTCACTTTTTATATAAATTAGAGGCTATACCACTGCCTTTGTTACATCAATTTACCCTTAATCGACGAATGGGGGATATATTTCGACCAAACTTGTGATACTATCTAACAATGCGTAGTTATTTATTTTCAAAATTGATTTTTGTATGCTACCCCGGCCAAAAATAGTTAAAAAAACCTTTACACAAATTACAGGTTAATATTAAAAGATAAGCTTATTTTTGTGCCTTGAACATTCGCGATTTAATAAACAGATACAAAACCGACGATAGGGTAACTCAATTTACCAAGACGTTGAACGGCACCAAATACCCGAAAGTACAATTAAAGGGACTGGTGGGTTCGGCCGATGCTATTGTTGCCCTTTCCTCTTATTTTTTATTACACAAGCCGCTGCTCTTCGTTTTACCCGACAGGGAGGAGGCCGCCTATTTTCAGTCTGACCTTGAAAGTGTGCTGGATAAGCAGGTTTTGCTGTTTCCGTCATCGTACCGCAAATCATTCGATTTTACACAGGTTGACACTGCTAATGTACTTGCGCGCGCCGAGGTTTTAAACGAACTGAACCATGACTCGGAATATGGCAAAATAGTTGTTTCGTATCCTGAGGCCATTGCCGAAAAAGTTATTGACCGCTCTGCGCTTGAAAAAAACACCCTCGAAATTAGCATCGGCGCCAAGCTGGGCATTGATTTTATCAATGAGTTTTTAATTGATTACGATTTCGACAGAGCGGATTTTGTGTATGAACCCGGCCAGTTTTCAATCCGCGGTGGTATTGTAGATATTTTTTCGTTCTCTTCTGATCTGCCTTTCCGGATTGAGTTTTTTGGCGATGAAGTAGAAAGTATCCGCAGTTTCGAAATCGAGAGCCAGCTTTCTGTAGCAGATGTTAAATCGCTAACCATTGTACCCAACGTACAGGCCAAATTCTTAACTGAAAGCAATATCAGTATTCTCGATTACATTGATCAGGATACCCAACTCTGGTTTAAAGATGTAGAATTCACACTCGATATTGTAAAAGCAGGTTTTAAAAAGGCGGTTGAGCTTTGGAAAGCTCTACCTGCAGCCGATAAAAGTCAAAATCCCGAGTGGATTGATCCGAAATTTGCTTTTACTGATGAAAAGCTATTGGGAGATCACCTTCACGATTTTCCGCTGATTGAGTTTGGAAAGCAATTTTTCTACAAAACCGACGATCGTTTTGAGTTCGAAACCAAGCCACAACCTTCATTCAATAAAGATTTTAATCTGCTTATCCATAACCTTAAGGAGAATGAAAAAGCCGGTATTGTTAACTTTATCTTTACCGATTCGCCAAAGCAGATAGAGCGTTTGTATGCCATTTTAGAAGATATTGATAAAACGGCCAAGTTTACGCCAATCAACAGCATGCTGCGCGAGGGCTTTGTAGATCCGCAAATCCAGACTGCTTTTTATACCGATCACCAGATTTTCGATCGTTACTACAAATACAAGCTTAAAAAAGGCTATCAAAAAAGTCAGGCCATTACCCTGAAAGATTTGAGGGAACTTAAATCAGGCGATTATGTTACACACATCGACCACGGTATTGGAAAATACGCCGGATTGGAAAAAGTAGAGGTTAACGGTAAAACCCAGGAGATGATCCGTTTAATTTATGCCGATAACGATCTGCTTTATGTAAACATCAACTCGCTGAACCGCATTGCCAAATACAGCGGCAAAGAAAGCGGTGTACCCAAGATGAACAAACTGGGTACCGATGCCTGGGATAAGCTAAAAAAAACTACTAAAAAAAAAGTTAAAGATATTGCCCGCGACCTGATTAAGCTTTATGCCTTGCGTAAAACACAGGCCGGAACGGCATTTTCTCCCGATAGTTACCTGCAAACTGAACTTGAGGCTTCCTTTATTTACGAAGATACCCCCGATCAGCTAAAAGCTACGCAGGATGTGAAAAAGGATATGGAAGCGCCACACCCAATGGATCGCCTGGTTTGTGGCGACGTGGGCTTTGGCAAAACCGAAATTGCAGTTCGTGCAGCATTTAAAGCCGTTGCCGAAGGCAAACAGGCCGCCATTCTGGTACCTACAACCATTTTAGCCTTACAGCATTACAAAACCTTTTCTTCGCGTTTAAAAGATTTTCCGGTTACGGTTGATTACATTAACCGTTTTAAAACCAATAGACAGATAAAAGATACGCTTGCAGAAGCAGCAGCCGGAAAAGTTGATATTTTAATTGGTACACACCGTTTGCTGAGTAAAGATGTCAAATTTAAGGATCTGGGCATCATGATTATTGATGAGGAGCAAAAGTTTGGGGTGAGTGCAAAGGAGCGATTAAAAGCTGTGCGTGTAAATGTTGATACCCTGACTTTAACAGCAACACCTATCCCAAGGACTTTGCACTTCTCGTTAATGGGAGCGCGTGATTTATCGATTATCAGCACACCACCACCTAACCGCCAGCCGGTAAGCACCGAATTGCACGTTTTTAACGATAAGCTGATTCAGGAAGCTGTACAATTCGAATTAGACCGTGGAGGTCAGGTTTTCTTTATTCACAACCGGGTAAACGACCTGATGCAACTGGGTGGACTGATTCAGAAACTGGTGCCTAAAGCACGCATAGGTATTGCCCATGGTCAGTTAGATGGCGATGCATTGGAAGATGTAATGCTCGATTTCATTAACGGCGAAAAAGATGTTCTGGTAGCTACGACTATTATCGAAGCTGGTTTGGATATCCCCAACGCCAATACCATTATCATTAACCACGCCCACATGTTTGGGCTGAGTGATTTACACCAAATGCGTGGTAGGGTAGGTCGAAGCAATAAAAAAGCTTTTTGTTATTTATTGTCACCACCATTATCTACGCTCACTTCTGAAGCCCGGAAGCGTTTAAGTGCCATTGAAGAGTTTTCTGATCTGGGCAGTGGATTTAACGTGGCCATGCGCGATTTGGATATCAGGGGTAGTGGAAACTTACTGGGCGCCGAACAAAGTGGTTTCATTGCTGAAATCGGGTTCGAAATGTACCATAAAATTTTGGATGAAGCCATTCAGGAGCTTAAAGAAGCAGAATTTAAGGGTTTATTTGAGAATGAACCTGAGCGACCTTTTGTTGGTTTTACGCAGGTTGATACCGATTTAGAGCTCTACATTCCGGATGCCTACATCACCAATATAACTGAGCGATACAATTTATACACCGAACTTTCTAAGCTCGATAACGAAAACGATTTGGCCATCTTTGAAAAGCATTTAGCCGATCGCTTTGGCCCAGTTCCACCGCAGGTTAAAACCATGCTTAGCGTAGTACGTTTACAATGGTTCGGCAAAAAACTGGGCTTCGAGAAAATCAGTTTCAAGAAAAACAGTTTAAGGGGCTATTTCTTAAGTGATAAGCAATCGAAGTATTTTGATTCGAATACCTTCACCAAAATTTTAACGTTTGCCCAAAACCACCCGCGAATGTGCAATTTAAAAGAGGTTAAAAATACGCTGCGAATTGCTTTTGATAACATTAGCAATGTTGAAGAAGCAATAGAGGTTTTAGCGCTTATCGATTAAAAAACGTTAATTTGATCAACACATTGACTGAATTAACGTTTTTCCTAATTTTATATTTAAATGTTAGACCCAACCCTTTTACTCGATTTAGTGAAAATGCAGATGCCTTATGGAAAATATAAGGGTTACCTGATCTGCAATATCCCCGAAAGTTATTTGCTATGGTATAAGGATAAAGGATTTCCGAAAGGGAAGCTGGGCGACTTAATGGCTACGATGTTCGAAATACGGGTTAATGGATTGGAATATTTATTAACCCCGTTGAAAAATAAACGGTAACACCAGCCTGGTAGGTCGTCATCCTGAGCATAGTCGAAGGATCTGACTCTCTCAAAGTTACCGTCATTTCGAGCGGAGTGTAAAGCAGTCTAGAACCACGAAGCTGTTTAGGCTCAGATCCTCTCTCACTCTTTTTCACTTAAGTATTTCTAATTTATCTCTTTTTCGATTGAAAACAAACATAGGAGTGCTCAGCGAAGCTAAATCTGTCTCGGGATAGATCTCTCCATCCCACTGCGTTCCAGTCGAGATGACGAGTATGATATTTGTTCCCGCAGACCAGCTTAATCTGAGGGAACAAAGTTATATCTCACAACCGTTTTCATCACAAATGGCGTCGCCGGTTTTATTTAAAGAGGTAAGCTTTGTTTTAGGTTGTGCTTCTTTCCATTCTTTAAAACTTTGTGTCAAAGCCTCGGTAAAAGCCTGTATGGGTTGCGCACCCGAAACTCCATATTTTCTGTCCATTACAAAATAGGGAACTCCACGAATGCCCAGGTTTTGGCTTTCATAAATATCGTAACGCACTGCCTCAGCAAACTGATCACCAGCCAAAACTGCTTCAGCTTCTGCTTTATCTAAACCGATTTCTATTGCAACATCAACCAAAACACTGGTTTCTCCTATATTTTTCGCTTTCACAAAATGTGCTTCAAACAGTTTTTCTTCAGCCAGGTCCTGCAGGTTATGCTTTGCCGCCAAATGAATTAAACGGTGCGCATTAAAGGTATTGGCAGGTATGTTGGTATCAAAATCGATAGTTAAACCTGCATTTGCAGCCATATCAACAACTTGTTTGGTCATTTGCCTGGCTTGCTCAACAGGCATTCCCTTACTACGCGAGAGGTAATCGTAAACCGTTTCGTTGTTGGTATTGTGGTATTCAGGATTAAGCTGATAACTTTTCCAATCTACTTCAATTTCATTTTTAAAAGGCAGCGTTTCGATAGCTTGCTCAAAATGCCTTTTTCCGATATAGCAAAACGGACACATTACATCCGACCAGATTTCTACTTTCATGATACAAAATTAGGGCGATTATATTTGCCCAGGGTAAGCTGAAAGTCAAAAGCCACTATCTTTTAGGATAGTGGCCTTTGAACCGTGTGTAATGATTATTATTGATATAACTGATTAAATATCAATTTAAATGTACCGTGTGTTTGTGCCCTGAATGCAATCTCAGGTCCAAAGGCAAACAGTTTTCCTTTACCCACTTTGGCTTCAAAAGCGGTTACCCCGTCCTGCAGGTAGGCCTGTCCCCAGGCCCAACCACTCCGCAAAGGCGTAGCATTTTCGAACCACATTAAGGGTTTAATTTTTCCTGATGCAATGGCATCGCCGGTTAATTTAAAAACTGGACTATTATCAAAATAAACATCTGCTTCTTTTTCCATTCCCCAGGTACATGGCAAACTGGTGTCAACTGCTACATTTAAAACACTGCCCGGAACATAATATTTTTCGGCAGGTAACCTTTTTTCTTCCCCATTAACAATTTCCATCATCGCATTGCGTACAGGTAATTTTAAATGATAAGCCAGATTGGTGCTACTGCCAATGGTAACGATATTTCCTCCTGCTTCTAAAAATTTTTTCAACTCTGGGATCGATTTATCAGCACTTATCCTGCCTAAGCGGTTTCTATATTCCTGCGGAACTTCTTCCATTTTAGGCGCGAAAGACCGGCCACCACCTTGAACAGAAGGAATGGCACCTCCAACAAAAATAATCGCATCGTATTTAGATTTTAAATTGCCTGCATCAATATCTTGCGGGTAAATTACTGTGGCATTGAAATGGTACTGCTCCATCATCCACCTTACCCACCCCGATGCCATAGAACCGCCGTAGGTGTCCCAAAGGGCAATCCGCGATGCCGAAATTTTAACTTTATCTTTTGGCACTGCTGCCGTTTTTAGTTTAACATTAGCCTTTTCTAAAACCTGTTTCCCAGCCGATGAAACATAGAAATCGCCATTTTCGGTCGAACGAAATACTTCAACCTTGTTTTTTAACAGGTCGTTTACTGCCATGTAAGAATCGTTTTGTGCCGCACTCAATACATAGCCAGCACCATTCGGAAACTTATTTTCGGCCTTTAACAAAGTACCGTAAGGGTTTTTCTCAAATGGTCCTGAAAAATCATCCAGAATGCGATCGAACTTAACATCCATCAAGTAAGCCAAAGTCCATCCAGCTGCATCGTAAGGAGGAATCGGCGCACCGCCTTCATATTTAAAATCGTTAGGGTGATCTTGCGGCTCAAACATATCAAGCACATGCGGGCGAAAAGCCTGATCGGTTTTAACCACATAACTGCCTGCAGGGTAATTTTTACCAGCTACCGTAAATCCTGCCGTTGCCTTTTGTACCACAATGCCCGTTCTGATCAGCGCATTTAAAAATTTTATAGCCGAATTAAAATCAGGCTGATCTGCAGAAACAATATAACCACGCGGGTCGCGGTTTGCAGGTGCTTTCATCACGGTATCGAAAGCTTTAATACTAAGTTGCCTAGAGCCGAAGTCGGCATCACCCGTGGCTGCGCTTTCTTTATCTTTTTTGGCTGCATTATTAATCGCTTCGATTTTCTTTGGCGAAAACGACCAGGTGTCTTTTTTACCCCGTTCAATAGAGTTTCTGCCCATTTGGTAAATATTAAACAACAGCTCATCACGATAACGCTGTGCATAGTTTAAAACCGCATAGTTTAACGATACAGAATAATCGATTGAGTTTTTAAAATACCATTTTCTAGGGGTAACAGGGTTCGGAGAATCGCTATTAGGCAATAAGCGTGATGGAACCAAAGGAATTTCTGATGGAGTAGGGTTGCCCACAATCTCGGTCAGTAAGCCAATCATATTATGAAAATAGGTTGTTGTTCTTAAACCACCGTTGTACCAGGTAGAAAAAACGGAACCACCACGCTGGGTATAACCGGGCTTATTTTCTACGTTCATCCGGGTATGCATGGCTGCGCCTACAGCATCCAAACTGGTTAACAAAGTTGGGTCGAATACATAATTGAAAGGATCGCGGTAGGGTGGGCCTGCAACGACCGTTCCTGCCGGGCCTGCCTGATGGTGGTTGTACATAATTTGCGGAATCCATTCAACAAAAAGCTGTCGACCTATATTTTGGGTTTCTTTTAGGTTTAACATAAAGAAATCGCGATTATTATCGTGCCCTGCGTACTTTTCATACAAAACCGGCAAACCCGAAGTTGTTCTCTTGCTCTGATCCTTTTCACGCATGTACCAGTTACTCATCAGCTCTTGTCCATCTGGGTTGGCATGTGTAAATAAAATGATCACATTATCGAGGATACGTAAGGTTTCCGGATCAGTTCTCGAAGCAAATTCATATGCTGTTTGAATTAACTGATGCGCTCCCACCACTTCATTGGCGTGCAAACCGCCATCAATCCAAACCACAGCTTTTCCTTCGGCGGCTAATGCTTTAGCCTGTTCTGTCGTAATTTCGGCATGTGCCAGCTGTTGCGAAATTTCTTTATAGCGATCTAACTTCTTCAAATTTTCGGGCGAAGAAACAATCAGCATGTACTGGCTTCTTCCTTCTTCGGTTTGGCCAATATCAACCAGTTTAACTCGTTTGGAGGTTTCGGCCAGTTTTTTAAAGTAAGCCGAAGTTTGGGTATAATTGGCCAGCTGGTAATTATCGCCAATATCAAAACCGAAATGCGATTTCGGCGTTGGCACTTCCTGAGCCTGGACAGCACAATAAGCGGTAATTAAAAAAGCTAAACAAATCTTTTTCAGGTAGTTTTTTATCATAATTGAGTTAGTTTGATGGATAATCAAATATAATATAGAAAGTGGAGCGATTTTACATGCGCTAAATTTGTTACAGTGAACGCCTTGTATCAACTTTGAATTTGATCGATGCAATATTTCTTCTTAATTTTTCAAATTATCAAAAATTAAAATTTTTCGGCGCTAATTTCTACATTTGACCATAACTTATACCTAAAAAATGACCTTAGCAGAAAGAATAGAAAACTCTAAAACCAGTATTTTCAAAGCCGTTTTCCCGAATACCACAAACCACTACGATACACTTTTTGGCGGTACCGCTATGCACATGATGGATGAAGTTGCTTTTATAACCGCCACTCGTTTTAGCAGGCAGATTATGGTTACTGTGAGCAGCGACAGGATAGATTTTAAAAAACCAATCCCAGCCGGAACCATTGTAGAGCTAATTGGCAAAGTAAACCATGTAGGTAACACCAGTTTAAAAGTGAATGTCGAAATTTATATCGAACAAATGTATGCCGAAGGCCGTGAACTGGCTGTACATGGCGATTTTACCTTTGTGGCAATAGATGAAAACAAAAAGCCGGTTCAGGTAATCAAATAATCATGTAAAACTCTTTCTAAATGATATAACAGTTGAGGTGGGCAGTCCTTTATTTTTGAAAAAACTTAAACTTATGGAACATCAGCATAGCACAGCAGATTTAGAAAATATTGCCAAACAACTAGCCTGTCCTGAAGGCGCACAGGGTATTAAAACAGGTGAGCTGATGAGCATCAACAATCTTGGGATGACACATGCTGCTATTGATGCCCTCGTTATTGAAAAAGGAGATATCATACTGGAGATTGGTCACGGAAATGGTTCACATATCGAATATCTACTTAAAAAGGCTAATGATATCCGGTACTTCGGCGCAGATATTTCTGAAACGATGATTACCGAGGCCCGCAAAATAAACGCCGCGTTTATAGAAAAAGGTTTGGTTCATTTTCAGCTCACCAATGGTATAGACCTGCTATACGCAGACGAACAATTCGATAACGCTTTTACAGTAAATACCCTTTCTTTTTGGCCAGAACCTATTCAATACCTTAAGCAAATTAGGGATGTATTAAAACCAAATGGGTTATTTGCGCTTTGTTTCGCTGATAAAACCTTCATGGAGAAACTGCCCTTTACTCCTTATGGATTTACACTTTACGGCGTAGAAAAAGTACAGCAACTATTGGAAAGTACCGGCTTTACCATAAAAAATACAATTAAAAAATTAGAGCAGGTACAAAGTAGCGGCGGTGAATATGTAGAAAGAGCATACTATGTAGTCGTTGCTTCTGCCAATTAAATTTTAGCATCTATAGTCCTCATAACAAACGAAAGAGGCTCGCCAATGTTATTCTTTAATACAAAATCAGATACAGGTAAGCGTAAACCACAGGGGCTGCCAGTAATAAACCATCAAAGCGGTCTAACAAGCCGCCATGCCCAGGTAATAACCCGCCACTATCTTTGGTATCCAGACTGCGTTTTAACATCGATTCTACCAGATCGCCGAGGGTACCAAAGCTGGCAATTAATAAAGCCATGCCTGCCCAAACCCAAACTGGACTTTCAGTAAATAGAAACGATAGGCCATAGGCAACCAAAACACTGGTAAACATACCCCCAAAAAAGCCTTCCCAGCTCTTTTTAGGCGAGTGGCGCTCAAATAATTTGCGTTTGCCATATTTTACCCCAAAAAGATAAGCACCGGTATCGTTTGCCCATAACATCAGTAAAAATGCCAGCGGGAAATGAAAATTATACTCGTTCCAGTTTTTTAAAAAGCCAAGCGCATGAAAAAAACAAAAAGGAATGGTTACATAAACAAAGCCCACAAAAGTGTAGGATATATTGGCAAAGGGAATTTTATTTTTCTTGTATAACTCGGTAATAAAAACCGAAAAAATAAGCGGTATACAAAGCAACAGGTACTTAACATCGTATTTAAGGTAATGTAAACCTGCAGCCATTAAAAAGACAAGTGCACCTGCAGCCAGGCCAATGTTTCTATGCGGCCTGATACCCGAATTTTTAATCAGTTTATAAAACTCAAGCAGCGATAAAACGCTTAAAACGAGATAGAATGCGGTAAATGTATAAGTACCCAGCAAAATAGAGCCAAGCATTACAATGGTAAAAAAGAAAGCGGTTATTGCCCTGGTTTTCATGCTAAAAAGGTAAAATGTGGGATGTAAAATGGATGAGGTTTGACATGTTATTCGATTTCGTTTTCGACGATATATTCGATGGCCTTATTGAAATCTACTTTATTAACCAGCACATTTATTTCGCCAATATAATAAGCCGAGAGCTGTTTATTCATCGTTACGGCCGGAATTCCAGCTTCTGTTAAGCCCTGTTTTAATACCTCGGCAGCGAAGGCATCGCCGGTAGTATATACTTTAACCCAATTTTCGCTCACGTGCTGCGCTATCTTTAAAAAATTTAAACAAAGCTATGGTAATTATTGCACTAATTAAATAGCCATACCACGGAAATCCGATTGGTTCGTCGGCTTTATCGAGTGGGATATTGTGTTTTTGCATGTAAAAGGCTGCACAAACAGCGTAAGCATTATTTAAAAAGTGCGCAAACATGGCATACCAGATACTGCCACTATAATAATACAGGTAACCAAAACCTGCTCCCAGCAGCATCCGCGGTACGAAACCATAAAACTGTACATGTATGGTACTAAAAATAATGGCCGAGAGCCATATCGCTAAGTGTGGATTGCCAAAAGCCCGCTCCAATGAGCGCTGTACACCGCCTCTAAACATTAGTTCTTCTCCAATGGCTGGTAAAACTGCAATCATTACCAGGTTTACGATAAAATCGAAATTACTCCTTACCGTAATTAGCTGAATGGTCATTTTGGCTGCCAGTTGCTCTTTTTCTTTCATCCAGGCCTCAATCCCCTTTAAAAAGCCTGGCAAAGCCATTTTTTGGTTCCAGATTACTGTCCACTCCATAAAGGGCATACTCACTATCATAATAATTACAACCAGCAAAAGCAATAAAACCTTTGGCTGCCTGAAGCTATAAAACCGGGCAATTTTTGTTCTTTCAGTTAAGGCCAAGGCTAGCGCAGGTAAAATAAATGTACCTATCGAACTTAAAATCTGTATTACCTTCAAACCTGAAATATACCTAGCATCGCCCGATAAAAGCAGGTCGAAATTACTCAACAAACCCATCCCATATATGGCAATACAGATTACAAATGCAATGATGCCGAAAACCAAAGCCCCGGCAACTGCGTAAAATAAAAGTAAAAGTAATTGTAAGAAAGGATTGATTTCCTCGCGTTTAGGTGTTACAAAATTCATTATTTGTACCTTTGTATGTTTTATTAATCGTTGAAGATAGAAAATGTCTGTAAAGATAGGAAATATTGATTTAGGAGAATTCCCGTTATTGCTTGCCCCAATGGAGGATGTGAGCGACCCGCCGTTCCGTTACGTATGCAAACAAAACGGGGCGGATATGATGTACACCGAATTTATTTCTTCGGAAGGATTGATCCGCGATGCAGCAAAAAGCAGACAGAAACTGGATATTTTTGAATATGAAAGACCTATCGGCATACAGATTTTTGGTGGCGATATCGATCACATGCGCGAGGCTTCAGAAATTGCCTCTGCAGCCGGACCGGATTTAGTTGACATTAACTACGGCTGCCCGGTAAAAAACGTAGTTTGCAAAGGCGCTGGCTCCAGCCTCCTTCAGGACATTGATAAAATGGTAAAAATGACAGATGCCGTTGTGAAGGCATCGCACCTGCCTGTTACCGTTAAAACCCGCCTGGGTTGGGATGATAACACCAAAAATGTTCGAGAAGTGGCTGAAAGGTTACAGGATGTTGGCATTCAGGCTTTAACCATTCACGGCAGAACAAGGGCTCAACTATACAAAGGGGAGGCCGACTGGACGCTGATCAGGGAAATTAAACGTAACCCGAGAATTACGATTCCAATTTTTGGCAATGGTGATGTTGATAGCCCCGAAAAAGCAGCAAACTGGCGCATGGAATATGAAGTGGATGGCATTATGATTGGCCGTGCGGCTATTGGTTATCCCTGGATTTTCCGCGAGGTTAAACATTTCTTCGAAACCGGCGAGCACCTTCCCGGACCAACCATTGAAGAGAGAATTAACGTTTGCCGTACACATTTAGATAAATCGCTGGAATGGAAAGGTCCTAAAACCGGAATCTTTGAAATGCGCCGCCATTATGCCAATTATTTTAAAGGGCTTCCTGACTTTAAACCTTACCGCATGCGCCTGGTGGCCGAGCCCGATATCAATAACATTTACAGTATTTTAGCAGAAGTGGCAGAAAAATTTGCACATTACGATGCCACAAAAGTACTGGCTTGATTTTTGAACAGTTTTTTATACATTCGTTATCATCATGGTTACAGCTATTACAGATGGGGTTAAAGTTTCGGTAGAGACGGTTTACCAGCCAGAATATTCAAATCCGGCTAATGAACATTATATGTTCGCTTATCGTGTAGAAATATCTAATCTTTCTGATTATGCTGTACAACTGATGCGCCGCCAGTGGTTTATTTTTGATTCGAACAGTAGCCGGAGAGAGGTGGAAGGAGAGGGTGTTGTTGGTTTACAACCTATCATTCAGCCTGGCGAAACCCATGTGTACGTATCAGGTTGCAATTTAAAAACCGATATGGGCAGTATGAAAGGTACCTACCTTATGAAACGTGCTTTAGATGAGTCGGAATTCGACGTAGACATTCCTGAATTTCAGCTTGTAGCACCTTATAAATTGAATTAATTTTTTTATTGTTAAGTCCTGCCGCAAATCGTCATTTCGATCCGATAGCCATCGTATGAAAGCGTGGCGGAATGCCTGCCCTTAGAGGCGGCTAGAAATCTCTAAATCAAACTATAGATTTCTCCAAAACATTCGAAATGACGACAAATCTATTAGAAAGCAATTTCAGCATTTCATTTTAAGTTTTATGCCTAATGCAACTACAAATAGCAGAACTGCTTGCACCACCTAAACCTGATTGTAACAGACATGAGTGCAACGAGTAAAGTGGAGAGCATGGGTGCATTCGCCGATAATAAAACGAAACCTGCTTTCCAAAAAAGGATCATTATTTCAAAAATATCTTTAAACAAAAATGGCCAGAATAAAATTCTGACCATCATGCATTTAATAAATTATTGCTAATCTCTGCTTCTTCCAAAAAGCATCGAAGCATAGTATAGCAAATTTGCAAGGGCACCAACCGCTGCAACAACATAGGTCATTGCGGCCCACCATAAAGCATCTTTAGCTTGTGTATTTTCTTCCTGCGTTTGCATTACCCCATGATTATTTCTTAACCAGGCCAAAGCTCTGTTGCTCGCATCGAACTCTACAGGCAGGGTAATAATGCTGAATATAGTTATTAAAGCCAGGCCAACCACACCAATTGCCAACACAATCGGGTTACCGGTAAAACTGATTAAAAGCACACCAATTAACAAAACCCATTGTAAAAGGTTAGAAGAAATGCTTACCACCGGAACCATGCTGCTCCGTAACTGCAGCCAGTTATACGATTTGGCTTGCTGCAAAGCATGACCACATTCGTGTGCTGCAACTGCTGCTGCCGCCACACTGCGGCTGTAGTAAACATCTGTACTTAAATTTACAGTTTTATCTGTCGGGTTATAATGATCAGTTAATTGTCCTTCGGTACTCATCACCTTCACATCGTATATCCCGTTATCATGCAGCATCCTTTCTGCCACCTCCTTGCCCGATAAACCTGAGCTCAATTGCATTTCGGCGTATTTGGAAAACTTGTTTCTAAATCGCCATTGTACAAACATGCTCAGTAACAATACCGGGATTATTAATATTAAATAAACTCCCATTTTCTCATGTATGTTTTTCATATCCAGTATATCAAAAAGCGTTCCCATATTATTTGATTGTTAAAAAACAGTACATTTATAGTATGCCAAATGCACTTTCATACTGGGAAAGAGAATCATTTTTTAATTATGATGTAATTATTATTGGCAGTGGCATTGTGGGTTTAAACGCGGCAGTACACCTTAAAAAATCGGCACCATCTTTAAAAATAGCGCTGCTTGAAAGTGGTTTTTTACCCACCGGTGCAAGCACCAAAAATGCCGGTTTTGCATGCTTTGGCAGCATTTCTGAACTCATTGAACAACAAGAAAAGGCTGGTTTGGACGGTTTGGCCGCGCTTATAGAAAAACGCTGGAAAGGCCTGCTTAAGCTCCGCAATTTACTTGGCGATAACACTATTGATTACCAGTGTTTAGGTGGCTATGAAATATTTAGAAAAGGTGACCACTTATTGGCCTCAACATGTGTAGCCAAAATTGAACATTACAACAAGTTAACGCTTAATATCGTTGGGCCTGATGCTTTTAGTGCCAAACCTAAAAAAGCATCTGCTTTTGGTTTCGGACCAACTGAAACATTAATTGAAAACAAATACGAAGCGCAGATCGATACCGGTAAAATGATGTTTGCCCTGATTGGCTATGCCCAACAACTTGGCATTTGCATATTTAACAATTGCACTGTTAATCATATTGCCGAAGAAACACAAGGCCTGAGCTTAGTTACTGCAAACGGTGCTTTTTCCTGCAAAAAAACGATCGTAGCTACTAACGCTTTTATTAAGGATTTAATTCCCGAGGTAGACATCGCTCCCGGAAGAGGGCAGGTTTTAATTACCAAACCCATTAAAGGTTTAAAAATTAAAGGCACTTTTCATTACGATAAAGGCTATTATTATTTCCGAAACATCAACAACCGGATTTTGCTGGGTGGAGGCCGTAATATTGATTTCAAAGCAGAAGAAACCACCACTTTTGGGCAAACAACAACAGTTCGGCAAGCCTTACAAAATTTACTGGATACTTTGATTTTACCCCAAACGCACTATGAAATAGACCAGGAATGGAGCGGCATCATGGCTTTCGGCAAAACACTCGAATCGCTTATTGAAGAAATTAAGCCCAATGTATTTTGCGCAACGCGCTGTAACGGAATGGGGATTGCTATTGGTTCGCAAACCGGAGAAGATGTGGCTGAACTGCTTTTAAAAAATTTATAATTTATCCATTTCAGCTTGCATCATCGTCAATTTTTGCGCAAACTGATCTCCTGTCTTACTGTACTTTTTAACTTCATCTCCCCAATAATTAAACTTCTGTTTGTTTTTTAAGAGATAGTAATGATAAGCTATATTGTGTGCCATTTCACTTTTTGAAGCGCTATCAGAACAATCTTTATCAGCATTTTTATATGTTTCTTCGGCATCTGTTAATTTAATATTCAGTTGAGCATAAACAAGCTCCCTATGTAGCAAACAATTTTTCGGGTTTTCAATAATAGCCTGTTTTAATAAAAAAACTGCCTTATCATATTGCTTTAGTACATTATAGGCAAAAGCAAATTCAAGAATCAATCCATTGTATTTTGGATCGATTGCTTTTACTTTCTCCAAGTATACCAGCGCTCTATCTGCCAAATCCCACTGATTGCAGACATATCCTAGCCGAAAAAGCCTGTGAACGTCTTTGTTATCCGTTTTATATCCTTTTAACCAATCTGGAGTGCCCTGTATCTGAAGATCGGCAAATTTCGAAGTAGGAATAAGGGCAGCCAAAACTCTAGTTGGTGGAATACGATGTTTAACCATCGAATTATTGATCTTTCTCCCTATATATTTTCCATTTTCGTCTATCTTAAATGTTCCTTCAACATTAAGGGTTAAGCCAGCCTGATTATCCAAATAAATGAATCCAAAATTATAAGTGCTGTCTTTGTTCATTGGAAAAGCAACCCACTTATCCTCACAGTTAATTAATGAGTGATTAAATTGAAGTTCGGTTTGAGCTTTTGATCCGATAGACCAAAGTATGAGAAACATTAATATATATTTCATTTTGAGCGTTTATACGTTAATTGAGCATTTGCAGATGCTAAATATAGAAATTTACTAAAACGTTAGCAAAGTATTCGGTTCCCAAAAAATCCTTTTTATAATATTGTTTTATATGATAATTAATCCTTGATATAACGATACGCCAAACGCTTAGCCCAAAACGCCCTACTTAAACACTATCGTTTTATTTCCGCTTACAAAAACCCGGTCTTCGAAAATTAATTCAAGCGCCTCCAACAATACTTTTTTCTCGATTTCCTTTCCGGCACGCACCATTTCCTTAACGCCAAAATTATGGTCAACATGGTTGGTATGCTGGGTAATAATAGGTCCTTCATCCAGGTTATCGGTTACAAAATGAGCCGTTGCACCAATAATCTTTACTCCCCTTTCAAAAGCCTGGCGGTAGGGGTTAGCACCTATAAACGCCGGTAGAAATGAATGGTGGATGTTGATGATCTTACCGGCATAATCTTTCACAAAATCGGCCGATAAAATGCGCATAAATTTGGCCAGCACCAGGTAATCTACATCAAACTGATTAATAATTTCCTTTATTTCCGTTTCAAAAGTGCTTTTATCTTTACCATTATGATCGACATAAAAGAATGGGATACCTAGTTTTTCTGTAAAATCACATAGCGACTCATAGTTGCCAATTACGCACCTTACATTGGCACCCAAAGTTTTAAATTGGTTTTTGATCAGTATTTCGGCCAGGCAATGGTATTCTTTCGTTACCAAAACTGCAATCTGTTTTTCCTGTTGGGTTATTAAATTAACTTCAGCATTTTCAGGAAGTTTTTCGAGCAATTTCTCTTTCAGCTCTTCAGCATTTCCCAGCACTCCGGTACAAGCTATGCGCGTAAAGAATGCCTTGTTTGCTTCATCAACAAATTCGCGCATGGCAATAATGTTAAGCTGATGCGCAGCCAATACACGGGTAATATGTGTTACTAAACCAACCTGGTCAGGGCAGGAAATGAGTACAGTTAATTCGTTCATTTATATACAGAAAACCAATGATAAAAATTTTTTCGGTGATTTTCTGACTTTTTAATATAATAGCTTTCTTTAAATATGCTAAAAGCTTTGGTACAGACCATCTAGTTTTTCACTCAACACCAAAACAGCCGGCGAATTATTTTGGTAAATACACTTATTTTTTTGAATTTTACTAAAATTTTTATCATTATGGAGTACATTGCCGTTGCATTATTAGTTGTTGTTTTAATTGTTTTGATCATTTTGCTGGTGAGAAAGCCACAAACTACGTTAGCTCAATTTTCAGTTGAAGATTTTGAACGCATAAGGATCGAAAACGAATCGCTAAAAATTAACCTGGCCAAAGCCGAAGAGCGGGTGGCTAATTTATCGACAGAGAAAGAACATGTTACCATTTTGCTTAAGCAGGAGCAACAGCGCCTGATAGATGAACTGCAATCGGAGCGCGATCGCCTGGCCGATGCCAACCGCGAACTGGAAAGCACCCGGTCTTTTTACCTGGCCGAAAAAGAAAAACTGGCTGAGCAAAAGATCAGTTTCGAACAGTCACAACAAAAACTTAATAAAGATTTCGAGCTAATTGCCAATAAAATACTGGAAGAAAAATCGACTAAATTTATTGAGCAAAACCGTACTAACCTCGACATTATCTTAAATCCGCTTAAAGAGAACATTAAAGCTTTTGAAGACAAGGTAGAAAAAGTTTACAAAGCCGAATCGGATGAAAGAAATACACTGAAAGGGGTAATTTCTTTATTGATGGACCAAAGCAAGCAGATACAGGAAGATGCCAATAACTTAACAAAGGCTTTAAAAGGCGATAGCAAAAAACAGGGAAACTGGGGTGAGGTAATTTTAGAGAAGGTTTTAGAACGCTCAGGGCTGGTGCGTGATCAGGAATACCGTATACAGGCCACACACACCTCTGCAGATGGCAGCCGCTTTCAACCAGATGCGGTAATCGATTTACCCGACGATAAACATCTTATTGTAGATGCTAAGGTGAGTTTAGTGGCTTACGAGCGTTCTGTGTCAGCCGAAACAGATGAAGAGCGTGAAGGCTATGTAAAACAGCATTTGGCCTCTATTAAGAATCACATCCAGGAGTTATCATCTAAAAATTACCAGGATTTGTATAAAATCAACTCGCCAGATTTCGTTTTGCTTTTTGTTCCAATAGAATCGTCGTTTAGCATTGCGGTTCAAAAAGATGCAGAGTTATTCAATTTTGCGTGGGACAGGCGGGTAGTCATTGTAAGTCCGTCTACTTTACTGGCAACTTTACGCACGATAGCCAGCATGTGGAAACAGGAGCGGCAAAACCGCAATGTAATGGAAATTGCACGTTTAAGTGGCAATATGTACGATAAATTTGTTGGCTTTATTGGCGATATGGAAAATATTGGCCGCTATGTTAAGCAAAGCCAGGATGCTTATGATAAGGCATTGAACAAGCTATCTGAAGGATCGGGCAATCTGGTTAATGCTTCAGAAAAAATTAAAAAACTCGGGGCAAAAGCAACAAAACAAATCGACACCAAATATTTAGATATTACCGATTAAGCTTAGTCGTTTTGCAACAAAGGGGGCGAAGCCCCTCGATTTTTTTTTACAATTTTTATAAAAACACAAGCGAAAAACCTACTAAGTTAGTTATTTTTATTTAAAGCCTATTGGACGATTTTTTTTTATATTTTTTGTTCTTCAGTATATAGTGCAATTATTTGGTTATCAGTATGAATAAGATTAATCTCCATTAATAAAAAATCGTCATTGCAGGAATTTTTCAGCTGAAAAGCAAATATCAAATAGGATTTAAAACCACATTATTTAATGATTGCTCACTTCTTTCAGTGATGTAGAATCTTTTTTTAACTGACAAATACTTACAAAAAACAAAACAACAATGCTTGCAACCCATAAATAATAACCCGAAGAAAATGAGATAATTTTTCCAGTAGAACCACTTTCAGAAATCAATATTTCTTTCCAACGTAAAAATGAAATAGCTAGAAAATTTGCTATAATAATAAAATAAATTGATCCCTTTTTATTCTTAATCAATAAGAATAAAGCGATAAAATATAAAGGATTGGCAAGCCATACCAGAAACTCTGAAGTACCTCCGCCTAACGTGGCAATACTGCCAATTATAAAATAGAGAAATGATTCGTCAGATTTCAAACCATTACCTGTTTCAATAATTAAAGCGGGTCTGGTTAATGAAAAAACAAAGAGACCAACACTTAAATAAAGTGCCGGTCTCTTCAAAATATAGCTTATTATTATCATTTATTTAAAAGCGTTCCAACCCTGGGCTTTTAATTCGTGTACATTGTTTGATTTAGAAACCATTTTACAACCCGAATTTTTATCGGTTACGTGGCCAATCACTGTGATATCTACATCATGTTTCAGTTTTTTATAATCATCCTGACTAATTGTAAATAGCAATTCGTAATCTTCGCCACCACTTAAAGCACAAACGGTTGGATCTATTCCCAATTCACGTGCAGTTTCGTATGTCATCGGATCTAAAGGAATTTTCTCTTCGTAAATCGTAATGCCTTTATCGCTTTCAGTTGCCAAATGCAAAATTTCTGAAGCCAAACCATCCGAAATATCAATCATCGAAGTAGGTTTAATATCCATTTCTTCTAAAAGCGCTACAATATCCATACGTGCTTCGGGTTTTAACTGACGCTCAATAATGTAATCTTTGCCTTCCAGATCAGGTTGGATTTGAGGATTTTCCAGGTAAATTAATTTTTCACGCTCCAATATCTGAAGGCCCATATAGGCACCGCCTAAATCACCGGAAACACAAAGCAAATCATTTTCCTGCGCACCGTTTCTGTACACCACGTTATCGGCATCGGCATAGCCAATACTGGTAATGCTGATTACCAAGCCCTGTTTACTCGACGAAGTATCGCCACCAATTAGATCGATATTGTATTTATTGCAGGCCAGTTCAATACCCTTATAAATTTCCTCAACAGCCTCCAAAGGAAACTTGCTCGAAACACCAATAGAAACCGTAATCTGACTAGCCTTTCCATTCATTGCATAAATATCGCTCAGGTTTACCTGTACCGCTTTGTAACCCAGGTGGATTAAGGGTACATAAGCCAGATCGAAATGTATACCTTCCAATAAAAGATCGGTTGAAACCAGTGTCTGTTTTCCTTTAGAATCCAAAACAGCAGCATCATCGCCAATACCTTTTACCGAATAGCCATTTCTGATTTTAAAATTTGTGGTTAAGTGTTTGATTAAACCAAACTCTCCTAATTGATTAATATCTGTACGTTCTTTATTTTCAAACATATATTTGTTCTTTCTTCAATATTTTTTATCATGCTGAACTTGTGTCAGCATCTCTTTTTATAACTTACAACACTCATCACCTGCATATCCTTCATCACGATGACAATTTTTTATTATCCATCCAGTTCTTTCCTTCTGTAAACCTGGCAATTAACATGGCTGCCACATTATCGCCGGTTGCATTCAGCAATGTTGCCATCGGATCGACTAACGTGCCAATAATCATGGCCGGAGGCAAAGCTTCTGGTGGGAGCTGGTAAGCCGAAATCATCAATAACTCGCCAATATAACCACCATTTGGTATGCCACCTTCAACAATACTAACCAAAACTGTAATGCCTAAAGCCAGAATAATGGTATCTACATGGGCCAGATCTTTTCCAAAAATGGCAAAAACAACTACAATTTTAATGATTGAACTGATACTAGATCCATCTTTGTGCAGTGTAGATCCCAGCGGAATGGTTACGTTGGTTATATATGCCGGAACGCCCATTTTGGTAGTCCCATCTAAATTAGCAGGTATAGTAGCAATGCTGCTGCAGGTACCAATCGCAGTTAAAGAGGGCACAATATTGTTTTTCCAAAATATTTTTATGGCTTTAAATCCACCTGCAATAAAAGCATAAAGGGTAAAAAACACAATAAAATAAAATGCGCCAACCCCATAATATAAACCAAGTGCTTTTGCATAAGTACCAAAAAGTTGCGGTCCGAAAACACCTACCTGATAGGCAAAATAAGCACCCAAACCAATAGGCCCCAGTTTCATGATCAGGATAATCAGTTTTTTCATTACCTCATTTCCCGATACCAAAAACTTTTTAAATTCCGTGCCCGATTCTTCAGCATATAGCGTTGAAAAACCAACCAAAACGGAAAAAATAATCAGCGCCAGCATATTTTTACGACTACCAATTTCATAAAATTCGCTAACCGTAAAAAGCTGAGTCATTTGCTCGCCAACTGACTGAATTTTAGTGGTTTCCTCAGGTAAATTACTGGCCGCCAGTTGTTGATGAATAGGGAAGATCCAGCTGGCCACCAACGTTAAAACTGCCGAAATTAAAACCGTTGCCAGAAAAACCAAAACCATAATCGTTAAGAGCTTTCCCAATTTTTTCGAGCGGTCTATATTGGCAATGGCCGATGAAACCGCAAAAAATACCAATGGAATTACAGCCGTAAACAACAGGTTTAAAAATATATCGCCAAGTGGTTTTATACTTTCAACACTTTTCCCAAAAATTAAACCGACTATGCTCCCAACTGTAATACCAGCCAAAAGCCACAATAAACCCGCATAATTTTTAAGGATGTTGTTCTTTTCCATATAGCTTAAATAAACCTGTCAGGTTTTAAAAACCTGATAGGTATGTGATGTATTATAAACCCAGTTCTGCTGAAATATCCAGCATTCTTTGGATCGGTTTACGGGCCTGATCAATAATATGCTCAGGTACAGTAACTTCCGGATAACCATTCTTAATACATAAATATAGTTTTTCCAGCGTATTTCTTTTCATATAAGGGCAATCGTTACAGGCACAACTGTTATTTGGCGGGGCCGGAATAAAGGTTTTTGACGGATTTGCCTTTTCCATCTGGTGAATAATGCCACTTTCTGTAGCTACAATAAATTCCGTAGCCGGGTTGCTAATTGTATATTTTAACAAACCAGTAGTAGAACCAACATAATCAGCCATTTTTAAAATCACTTCCTCACATTCCGGGTGTGCAATAAATTTAGCATTCGGATGGCGTTCTTTAAGTTTTGTAATTTTTTCCTGCGAGAAAATTTCGTGTACCATACAGGCACCGTTCCACAATACCAGATCCCTTCCTGTCTTTTTAGCTACATAAGCACCTAAATTCCTGTCGGGGCCAAAAATTATTTTCTGGTCTTTAGGCAAACTCTGCACAATTTGCACCGCATTGGTACTGGTACATACGATATCACTTAAAGCTTTTAATTCGGCAGTACAGTTTACATAAGTGATTACCAGGTGATCTGGATATTTTTCCTTAAATTTCTTAAATAAGTGAGGTGGGCAACTATCTGCTAACGAGCAACCTGCCTTTACATCGGGTAAAAGAACCTTTTTATCAGGCGATAAAATCTTTGCTGTTTCGGCCATAAAATGCACACCAGCAAATACAATTACATCAGCATCTGTTTTTGCAGCTTCTTGCGATAAACCTAAACTATCACCAATATAATCAGCAATATCCTGAATATCAGGCTCTTGATAGTAATGTGCAAGAATAATTGCATTCTTCTCCTTTTTTAATTTCTCAATCTCGGCGAAAAGATCGAGCGTAGGATCAATTTCTTCTTCTGCGAAACCTTTTTTATTGATTTCTTCTAAGACATCTATGTTCATTATTAAATTTTCCTTTTTTGAATTTTGACGTTGGTCAAAGATAAAGCTTTCCACGTCTCAATAATTAATAAGTATTTTTAAATAAATAATTCTTGTTTGTTTATTAGTGTGTTAATAATGTTGGCAAGTTCAGAAAATTCTTTCTTTAAGATAAGTTATTAATCGTTTACTAACATTTAGATTACATTTATCTAATATCATAGGTTTGATTTTCAGGCTAATCGAAAATCGCTTCAATTTTTATCAATACTGGAATGTTAATTGTTTATAAGTGGGGAAAAAGTTAATTACTTGTATAAAGCTGGTTAAAAATTGCTCAAAAGATTGTGGCAAATTGTGTTTTTAGAGTAGCTTTAAACATTCAAATTTATTTGTTAGGATTATTTAGACATAGAGTTAACACTTATTCAATAGTTATTAACACCGTGGATAAAGTAAATGTTTTTATTAATGAGAAAAGTAGATTTTCTGGTAATTGGCTCTGGTATAGCGGGTTTGAGTTTTGCACTTAAAGCTGCAAAATTTGGTAAGGTTTTAATCGTCACTAAATCAAATGAAGACGAATCGAACACAAAATATGCGCAAGGCGGTGTAGCTGTTGTTGTGGATAAAGATGATTCTTTTGAAAAACATATTGATGATACGCTGATTGCGGGTGATGGATTATGCGATCAAAAAATTGTGGAAATCGTTGTAAAAGAGGGGCCTCAGCGAATTCAGGAAATTATAGATTACGGTATAAACTTCGATAAAGATAACTCAGGTTTTTACGATTTGGCGAAGGAGGGAGGGCACTCAGAGCACCGTGTTTTGCACTATAAAGACATTACAGGTTATGAGATTGAACGTGTTTTATTGAAGGAAATTCATGCCAATCCGAACATAGAGATATTAACACATTACTTCGCACTGGAGTTAATTACCCAGCATCACCTGGGTGAGTTTGTGGATAAACGTACTGAAGATATTAACTGTTATGGGATATATGCCTTTAACACAGAGCTTAACGATGTGGAAAAGATTGTGGCAAATGTGACTGTAATGGCTTCGGGTGGTGCAGGCCATGTGTATTCGGCCACTACAAATCCGGTTATTGCCACAGGCGATGGAATGGCGATGGTGTACCGTGCAAAAGGAAAAGTGAGGAATATGGAATTTATTCAGTTCCATCCAACTGCTTTATACCATCCGGGTGAGTATCCTTCTTTCTTAATTTCAGAAGCTGTACGAGGCTTTGGTGGTGTTTTAAGACGTAAGAATGGTGAAGAGTTTATGCACGAGTACGACGAGCGTAAATCGCTTGCACCGCGTGATATTGTAGCCAGGGCGGTTGATAATGAAATGAAGAAATCGGGCGATGACTTTGTGTACCTGGATATTACAATGCGCAAGAAGGCTGATATTTTGAAGCATTTTCCTAATATCTATGCCAAGTGTTTATCTATAGGTATAGATATGACTAAAGATTATATCCCGGTTACGCCAGCTTCTCATTATATGTGTGGTGGTATATTGGTCGATGAATATGGGCGTTCGTCTATCAAAAATTTGTATGCCTGTGGCGAATGTTCTTCAACCGGCTTGCATGGAGCTAACCGTCTGGCTTCCAATTCTTTACTTGAAGCTACTGTGTTTGCACACCGCATTTATCAGGATGCAATAGAAAATTTTAAAGATAATGTTATACCAGAGAATATACCGGAATGGGATTCGAAAGGTGTCACGCAAAGTAATGAAGATGTTTTGGTTACGCACAATTTAAGGGAATTGCAAAAAGTGATGGGCGATTATGTGGGTATTGTGCGTTCTGATTTCCGTTTGGAGAGGGCACATCGCCGCTTATTTTTAATTTACCAGGAAACGGAAGAATTTTACAAAAAGAATAAGGTTTCGGTTAAGCTTTGCGAATTGCGTAATGTAATTCAAACGGCTTACCTGGTCATAAAATCGGCCATGCAACGTAAGGAAAGCAGGGGCTTACATTTTACCACAGATTACCCTGATCATGCGAAAGAATTAACAGACACTATTTTTTAAATGGTCTATACGGGACTTTTATAAACTTACATTTTCCATAATCCAACTTACATTATATTATGCCTTTAATATTACCAGTAAAAGATAAACACCCACAAATTGGAGCAGATAATTTTATTGCAGAAAACGCCACTATAGTAGGCGATGTTGCAATGGGTGATAAATGTTCAGTTTGGTTTAATGCCGTGATTAGGGGCGATGTAAATGCGATTACAATTGGTAACGAAACCAATATCCAGGATGGTGCTGTAATTCATGCTACTTATTTAAAAGCATCTACACATATTGGAAACCGTGTTTCGGTAGGTCATAATGCTATTGTACACGGTTGTACTGTACATGATCATGTTTTAATCGGCATGGGGGCAATTGTAATGGATCATGCTGTAATTGAGGAGTATTGTATCATTGCTGCCGGTGCTGTTGTGCTGGAGAATACAATATGCGAGAGTGGACATTTATACGCTGGTACACCTGCAAAAAAAATAAAGCCCATTACCGAAGAGCAAAGGGCTTTATTAAATAAGTTACCAGATAATTATATCATGTATTCGGGCTGGTTTACCACATAATACACGTCATATTAAGGGAAGCGCAGTAGAGAAATCTATTAACTAAACTAATAGATTTCTCCGCTACGGTCGAAATGACGGGTTCTTCTGGGATGAGAATATACTTTTAAGGCCCTTTGGGTGGTGCAGGTATCACCAAAGGATCTTCGCGTTCCCAGTTGGGTTTTAAATCCATTAATGCCTTTAAATACCATACTTTTTCGGGCTGAAAACCTTCTTTTACGTTTCCGGTATCCCAGATTCCATTCTTATTGTCATCGTAAATTACCCTTATCATGTATTTGCCAGCTGGGTATTTGGAAAAGGTAATTTTCTGATTTTTGGCTATTGGGAATGATTTGATAATATCTTTTTTCTCGTTTAGAAACTGTACAACATAACGTTTACTTGTATCGGGTACGGTAACATTCAGTAACAATGTGGTGTAAGCATCTCCGCTTTCAAGATTAAAGCGCTTGTTTATCTCTTTATTTTTGGCATTAAAAATGGCTGTAAAAGCACTTGCACCTAATTTTAAATCGTAAGTCTTTTTAACCTTCCAGGGGTACTTTATATAGTATTTAAGAAAGTCTACACTGTCTTTTATTACTTCAAAATTATTCCGTTTTACTGAGTCTTCGAGCAAGATTATTTTAGTTGGATCGGCTCCTGTTACCGGAAATGGAAAGGTGAGGGTAAGTTGTTGGTAGGGATTAAGTTTGCCACCTAACAGGTTGTCGCTAATGGTCACATCGCGTGTGTAGGTATCTTTCTTGCCACGGGTAAAATTTAAGGTTTGCAGTAGCTTTCCCTGATCGTTAATAGCCACTTTTACCGAATCAAAGCTCATATCATTGAGCCATATTTTAGTTGTATCGTTTGTTTTGTTAAAGAAAACTTTCTTACCTGCGTCGAGTGCAGCTGGCTCTGTAATGGTAATTTTAGGGCTTTTAAGCTGCTGATTAAAGGTAATAAGTAAACTACCATCATTATTCAGTTTTCGCTCTAAAACGCGAAATTCGGGGGCTAATTCTTTAAAAATCTGTAAATCTATATTTTCCAGGTTTTTATCAATTACTATTGGCTCCTTTGCAAAACCAATTTCATCCGAAATTTGCTGGTATATTTTATCTCCGCCACCACTGTTTTCTTTAAGTGCGTAAACCTTATAGGTACCTTTACGAAGATTATTTAATTTATAGGTTCCCGCACTATCAGTAGTGGTGTAAATAGATGGACGTTTCTTTCCAAAAAGCGTGTCGCGTTCAATAGGGAGAATAAAAACCGTTACATCTTTTTCAGGTTCGTCGCTAAGTGAATTGATCACTTTACCGCTTACTGAAAGCGAATCGATTTCAGGGCCCGTAGAAAAAACGTATGATAAATTTTTAACCACGTTTCCTTCGTTTACATCGGCTACCGATTTTCCAAAATTTAAAGTATAGGTTGTATTTTTCTCTAAAGAATCCTGAAGATTAATTTCTAACCTTTTTCCGCGCTTTTTCAATTCCGGTGCTTTTTCCTGATCGGGAGAAATTGAAAATTCTTTGAACTCATCTTTTAGGTTAAAATATTCGTCGAACTCGATGACGATTTTTTTTGCATTAAAATTTCTCGTCTGATTTTTTGGAGTCATACTTAAAACTTTTGGCGGTGTAGTATCTTTCGGTCCACCCTGAGGTGTTTGTATACTTGCACAACCAAAAAGCAGGAGCAAGGTGGATATAACCGCTAAATTTTTAATGTTAAAATACTGTTCTTTTAAATTTGGCATATTTTAATCGTTCTGACGGATTTTTATATTTTTTGGAGCTGTGACATTAAAAAAAGTTTTTTATCGTTTATATGGCTTTATTTAAAGTCGATTTTATTTTAGTCAAGTTGCTGATTATCAGTTATTTATTAATATAAACCATTAAAACAGAGATATCTGATGGAGAAACCCCTGAAATCCTCGAAGCCTGACCTAAAGTTCTTGGTTTTATTTTAAATAATTTTTCGCGCGCTTCTTTTGAAATAGAAACAATTTTATTGTAGTCGAAATCTGGCTTAATTTCTTTGTCTTCCATTTTTAGCATTTTGGCTACAATTTCATTTTCCTTTTCAAAATAGCTTTCGTATTTAATTTTAATTTCAGCTTGTTCGATGGTTTCATTGTCCAGTGTTTTTGTAGCTTCAGCCAATGGCTTGCTTACCTGAATGATATCTTGTAAACCAACATGCGGTCTTCCAACCAAGCTGTGAATTTTTACATTTTGGTTGAGTGAACTCGAGCCTAAACTTTCGAGCATAGGATTTGCGTCGGCCATTTCAATGCCCTGGCTTCTGGTGAATTTTACCAACGCTTCGGCATTTGCTACTTTTTCATTTACCTTAGCTAAACGCTCATCTGAAATTAAACCAAGCTCATGACCGATAGGAGATAGTCGGATATCGGCATTATCTTGTCTCAATAACAAACGGTGTTCTGCCCTTGAGGTGAACATACGGTAAGGTTCTTCAGTTCCTTTTGTAACTAGGTCGTCGATTAAAACACCAATATAACTTTCTGATCTTTTCATAATCAGTTCGTGTTTGTCAGTGATTTTTTGATGTGCATTTATACCAGCCATGAAGCCTTGACAAGCTGCTTCTTCATATCCGGTAGTTCCGTTTATTTGTCCCGCTAAAAATAAATTGCTGATCAATTTAGTTTCTAAGGTTAAAGATAATTGAGTAGGTGGGAAGAAGTCGTATTCGATGGCATAACCAGGTCTGAACATTTTGGCTAGCTCAAAACCTGGAATTAATCTCAATGCTTTAAATTGTACGTCTTCAGGAAGTGAGGTTGAAAATCCATTTACATAAATTTCGCAGGTGTTCCATCCTTCAGGTTCAACAAAGATCTGGTGTCTGTCTCGCTCTGCAAATCGGTTAATTTTATCTTCTATTGATGGACAATACCTCGGACCTAAACCTTTAATCCTACCTGTAAACATGGGCGATTTTTCGAAACCTTCTTTTAGAGTTTCGTGTACATCGCTATTGGTGTAGGTAATCCAGCAGCAGCGTTGATCGCTTGAAACTTCAGTATCTGTGTAAGAAAACTTGCCTGGATTTTCATCTCCCCACTGCTCTTCCATTTTAGTATAGTCTAAGCTTCTACCATCAACACGGGGTGGGGTACCGGTTTTCATGCGGCCTGCTTCCATACCTAATTCTACCAATTGTTCGGTAATTCCGGTTGAAGATTTCTCAGCTGTTCTGCCTCCTCCAAATTTCTTTTCGCCAATATGGATGGTTCCGTTTAAGAATGTACCATTGGTTAATACTACAGCAGTACTTTCTATTTCGATACCTAATGATGTTTTAACGCCATATACGGTATTATCTTTTACAAGTAAGCCAACAACACTATCTTGCCAGATGTCGAGATTTTTTGTTCTTTCCAAAGCTAAACGCCACTCCTCAGCAAAGCGCATTCTATCTATCTGGGCTCTTGGGCTCCACATAGCAGGGCCTTTAGATTTATTGAGCATTCTAAATTGAATGGTTGATTTATCAGATATAATACCTGAATAACCACCCATAGCATCCACCTCACGAACAATCTGTCCTTTGGCAACACCACCCATTGCAGGGTTACAACTCATTTGGGCAATGGTGCCCATGTTCATTGTAATTAATAAAACAGATGATCCTAAGTTGGCAGCAGCAGC
The DNA here is from genome assembly GCF_003852395.1 of Pedobacter sp. KBW01. Classification (NCBI taxonomy): domain Bacteria; kingdom Pseudomonadati; phylum Bacteroidota; class Sphingobacteriia; order Sphingobacteriales; family Sphingobacteriaceae; genus Pedobacter; species Pedobacter sp. KBW01. Next base: position 185,931 of record NZ_QAJQ01000006.1, on the reverse strand, counting down.
GGCAGCTTCGCAGCCTGCATGGCCTGCACCAACAACAATCAAATCGTATTTTGAAAACATTTTATTTGTATTTTATTAATTGTTCCACGTGGAACAATTCTGTTTTTTATCTTAAAAAGGGTTGGAGGTAATTTATCTTGTTCTCCTTTATGCTAATGTTCCACGTGAAACATAACGTGGAAAACTACTTTGAATTACTTCTATTTTATTCTGAAAGCTCAAGCCAGCGCATGGTGTAATCATCGAGCTTAGTTTGTAGGTTTTCAATCTCTGCTGATACTTCCTGTATTTTGGTATAGTCGGTAGTATCAATGCTGTTTAAGATTTGGCTTAGTTCAGCTATCTTACTTTCCGTTTCTTCCATTCCTTTTTCACTTTCTGCTAATTCTTTCTGCTCTTTGAAACTTAGTTTTTTTATAGCTTTAACAGGTATTTGTTCTGCAACCGGGGCAGGAGCTTTTTTAGTTTCTGCTTTTGTTTTAGGTTGTTCTAAACTTAGGCGATACTCTGAATAATTGCCGTTATAAATTTTAACTACTCCTTCGCCTTCCATAATAAAAAGCTGATCGCTCATTTTGTCGAGCAGGTACCTGTCGTGCGAAACCAGCATTAATATGCCTGGAAAATTTTCTAAAAATTCTTCCAGTACATTTAAGGTGTCGATGTCTAAGTCGTTTGTTGGCTCATCCAGAATCAGGAAGTTCGGGTTTTGCATTAATACCTTCATCAGGTTCAAACGTTTCTTTTCACCACCACTTAACTTCTCTACCATGCCATGTTGTTTCTTTGGTGGGAAGAGAAAAAGGGTAAGCAGGGCAGAAGCAGTGATTACTGAACCATCGGCCATTTTAATATATTCGGCATCTGATTTTACAATATCAATTACACGTTCTTTCGGATCGAAAGTTAAACCTCCTTGCTTGTAATATCCGAATACTGTTGTTTCTCCGGTATCAACCTTACCGCCTTCTGGTTTTAAGTTGCTGGTGATTATATTTAAAAGTGTCGATTTACCTGTTCCATTTTTACCTGCTAAACCTATGCGATCGCCTTTTTTAAAGGTATAGCTAAAATCATTGATAATAGGACGACCATCAAAGCTTTGTTTAACATGCTCCAGTTCGATTATCTTGCCGCCCTGGCGCGACATCTTCATTTTTAGGGTAACACTTTGATTGTCAGACTTTTTCTTTGTTTTTTCTTCTAAATCATAAAAAGCATCGATCCTGGCCTGTGATTTTGTTGCACGAGCCTGTGGCATGCGTCTCATCCACTCCAATTCTTTCTTTAATAGCTGTTGGTTCTTATGTAAAACCGTTGCATCTAACGCTTCTCTTTCGGCTTTCTTTTCTAAAAAGTAAGCATAGTTTCCGCTATAATTAAAAATCTTTCCGCGGTCGAGTTCTACAATGGTATTACAAACATTGTCTAAAAAGTACCTGTCGTGCGTAACCAAAAGAATGGTTTTCTGTCCGGTAGTTAAAAGTTTTTCTAACCACTCAATGGTATCGATATCCAAATGGTTGGTTGGCTCATCGAGTACTAAAATTTCAGGGTCTTCAATTAATAGTTTAGCTAAAGCCAAACGTTTCTTTTGTCCGCCCGAAAGGGTAGCTATCTTTTGCTGAAGATGGGTAATGCCCATTCTGTTTAGAATAGTCTTTATCTCATGTTCATATTCCCAGGCATTATGCTCACTCAACTCTTCGTATAAACGGTTAAGTGTTTTTTCGTCTGGATTAGGGTTTTCAATTAATTCCTCATACTCTTTAATGAGTTGTTGTTGCTTATTTTCCAGTGAAAATATATGATCACTAATAGAAAAACCTTCAGTAAACTGAGGTTCCTGGTCTAAGAAGCCAATTTTTACAGCTTTATTTTTTACAATTTTACCTTCAAGCGGAGGAAACCTTTCGGCAAGTAATTTCAATAATGTGCTCTTACCTGCGCCATTAATACCAACCAACGCTACGCGCTGTCCGGAGTTAATACCCAGGGTTAAATTTTTAAATAACCACTCGTCATGATAACCATGTCCTAAGCCTTCTGCCGCAATTAGTGTGCTCAATTTTTTTGTATTTCGGATTTATAAAAGAAAATTAGTGCAAAGGTAAGTATAAATTACTTGCAACGGCATATTCATGTTTCAAAGCTGTTCTGTATCAGTTAAAAATGGCAGAAGATTGATGGATTTATGTGTTGGTAGGATAGTCTTTTTATGCTTATAAAAAGAAAACAGCGGTAGGAATCGCTCCACCGCTGCTTCAATCATTAACTAAAACTAAACTTTATCTTGTTTGATATATAGGAAATTAACCCGGAATATCAGTTATAATCATTTTCTGATGGCATTCATCGGGTTTAAGCCAGTTATTGCCATTTCTATAGATAAGACTGCTGAACAGACAAAAAGTTGCAGAGAGATAGGATGTATTATACGAGTAAAGATTAATTATCGACGAACGGTCGTAACTTTTAGACGAACGCTGATGATAGCAGGGAGTATTATCCTTGCTTAGGAAGAAAAACTGGATAAATGAAAATAGTTATTACCTAAAATGGGAAGGAGTAATATGTATAAGAGATTCTTCGTTGCAATACCATTGAAGTTATTAATAAGTAATAAGCGATTTATTTAATTATGCATTTCCACGTAACAAGGCCATAGCATCATATCTCTGTTCTACTCAAATCCGGCCTAACAAATTTTTCGGGCTCCACTACCCAGCAATCCTACTGGCTTCGAAAGAAAAATTTTCAGCCGGTGGTTTTTGTTTCTTTTTGGCAGCAAAAAGAAAGAGCCCTTCGGCGGCGGCGAGCCGAGGATAAGCAATAGAACAATAAAAAATCAATTAAACGTCAATCATATTGATTTTTATAAAATATATTATACCTCAGAATGACAAGTTTAAATAAGGCCTGCCTCAGCTCTGTAACCTAAATACTCATCCTCTTTTTGGGTCATAAGGGCCTTGGCAGCCTTTCCTTTATCTTTATAGCCCAATAAATGCAGTGTTCCGTGCATCATAATGCGGCAAACCTCATCAAATGCCGAAGTTTTGAAAGTAATGGCATTCTCTTTAACGCGTTCAATGCTGATGAAAATATCACTTATAATCAATTTTTCTTCGTCAGAATTATCGAAAGTGATAATGTCAGTGTAGGTATCGTGGCTTAGGTATTGCTGGTTAATGCCTAGCAAGTATTCATCACTACAGAAAATAAAATTAAGCTCACCCAATTTAAAGCCTTCTTTTTCGATGCTAGCTTTAAGCCATTTCTTGATTTTAAGTTTTTGCGGGAGGTTATAAGTTACTGATTCTGTAAAAAACGATATGGCAGCCATGTTGTAGTGTTTTATGGGGGCAAATTTAATAATATTCTATTAGCCTTTGAAGTAGGTAACAGGTTGTTTTCTTAAGCCCGGTGATGGATTAATTATAAATACAAGCAACAAATTTTAATTATTAATTAAGATACTCTGAAATAGATTAGGTGTTTACCGCACCAAATTCAACGATTTTAAATACTCGGCTATTTTGTTTTTATAATAATAATTTAAAGTAGGAGGTAGTTTTTGCAGCATATCGGTTCCATTCTGCTGTTGTTTCTGGTAATCTTTAAGCATTTTCTGGTAAGAAGGTGGAAATTCTTTAGCCGCTTTACTTTCGCGTTTAGAATCTTCTTCCTGGTCGCGTTCGGCCTTTTCTGCTTCCAATAGCTTAGTAAGCAGCTCTTTTTGCCTGTTTAAGGTTTCCTGTTGCAAACGTTTATTAACCAGATCGCTCTCCGTTTGTTTCATTTCCATAATGGCTTCGTTGAGGTTACCCATTTTACCTGTACCATCCTTATTCTCTTCGCGGTTAATTTTTTCCAATGCCTGGCGGATCATTTGCTGCTGCTGTGCCATTTTACCAAACTCCTGGCTCATTGGACTCTTGCCAACAGTACCTTGATTACCGCCTTGTTTCTGCATCTGATCTCGGGCTTTCTGCATGCTTTTATTCAGCTGATCCTGCATTTGCGAAAGCTGTTTCATACCCTGTTTCTGTTTTTTACCACTACCACCTTTGCTGTTTTTCTGCATGTTTTGCAGCTGGTTAAGGGCTTCGCTTAACATCAGGGTAAGGTTATTGATAGAAGTCATGGTAAACTGCTGAAAACGATTAGCCTCGGCTGTTCTTCTATCACCCAGGCTTTCTAAACTCTTATCGATGTTAAAGTTAATTTTATTCATTTCATCATTAACCGTCGATTCGATTTGCGGAACACGCTTGCTTAAGCTGTAAAGACTATCGGCAATGGTTTTAAGGTTATCTTTAATACTGCGTTGCTTTTGTACATTGCTGGTATAAGCCGGATCAGCAGCAGTCATTTTTTTAAGGGCCAGCATTACTTTTTCCTGATCGAAGGAAGTGGTTAAGAGGTTTTCTAGTAGCCTGCGCAACTCTTTCGCATTCAGGTTATTTTCCATCTCTTCGCCCTGTTGTTGCATATCGCTCATTTTTTTCGAGAGCTTTTCCATTTGATCTGCCGCTTTCTGCTGTTTCTGGCTGGCATTTTTCGAATCTTTCTTATCTAAGGCATCCTTACTGTCTTGCTGCTCCTTTTGAATATCTTGTACTTCTTTTTCGGGGTTTTCGAATGGGTTAGGTCTTTCGAGAGATTGGTTTTTTTCTTCCAGCTTTTTCAGATCGTCTTTAAGGTCTTTCATTTCCTTGTTCAAAGCATCCTGTTTCTGCTTTAAGGTCTCGTTATCCTGTTTTTTATTTTGGGTTTGCTGTGCCAGTTCTTTTTGCTCTTTAGCCAGTTCGTTTAAACGGTTAATATCATTTTGAAGCTGCTGCTCAAATTCAAGCTGTTTATAGAGTTCTAAAATTCTATCCAGCTCATTTTTAAGTGTTTTATTATCCAGCTGCATTTTAGAAAGCTCATTTTGAGTCTGATCTTTATTTTTCTCATTCATCAGATTCTGAAGCTTTTGTAAAAGTTCTTTAGTTTTTTCGTCTAAAACATTATCAAACAGGTCTTTAATCTGTTTTTGCTTTTCCATCAGCTCTTCGGTTTGCTTTTGGTCTTCCTGCTGCTGAATGTTTTTCTCGTTTTGTTCTTTAATCTCTTTTACGGCCTCATCAAGCTGTTTTTGTTTATCCAGGAGGGCTTCAATTTGTTTTTTATCTTCGAACGAAATCTGTTTTTTATCAATGAGACTTTCAGCCACTTTCTTACTTTCCTTTTCGATAGTATTGGCTAAACGGATAGCTGACTGCATCTTTTGTTTAAGGGCCTGACTGTTAGCACTAACCTGCTCAGCAGTTTCTTTTTTAGTGGGCTGTTTAAAGGTTTTTATTTCCGAACGGGTGGTTTTGGCACCATTAACACCGTCGTTGTCAGCTACTTCGAAATAGTATTCAATTTCCTGTCCGGGTTTGGCAGCAACTGTTTTTATATCCCAGAAATAAAAAAAACTATTTTCTGTGGCATTGCTCTTGATTGGGATATTTTTGGTTACCGAGCTTACAATCCGGTTGTTTTCTTTAACACTGTATTTAAAACTGAGGCGGCTAAAGCCATAATCATCACTTACCTGGCCATTGAAATACAGCGCTTTGTTACTTACCGAATCGGGTTGCTCTTGTACATTAATGCCCGGAGCCTGATCTTTAATTACGGTAATCTGGTGCGAAAGTGAATCGCGAAGGGTTACAAATTCGTTTTTAGGTGTAATGCTGTATTTCGAATTATTTTTAATGGTGGCACTAAAGGCAGCAATATCATCATCAATTTTAAGTGTATTTTCGGTTCCGTTTAGCATAAACAGGAGCACACTGCTTTTTTCTGTCCTGAAATTCCAGCTTACTTTCGTGCCTTCTGGCAAAAGGATATCGCCAACATTTGAAATTGTTTCAGCTTTTTTGCCTAGATAGGATGGGAAGGTAAGGGTGGCAGTTGCATTTAACAACTCAGGACGGGGCTTGACTGTAACCCTAAATGTTGAAGAACTAAAACCGCCACCTTTAAAAACCAGTTTTTTATCGGTCTGAATATTTTTAATATGGTAATTGAACCTCGTGGTACCGTCTTTTTCGGCCTTGTAGGTATTTTTTCCATCTTCTACATACACTTCGGCTGGTAACTGGTCGCCGGTTAGTTTAATATTTAGCGTAACATCATCACCTTGTGTAACCGTTAGGTTCTTATTTAAAACGGTAAATGCAAAAGGTGCTTTGGGTGCAATGTATTCATCGTATTTAAAGAAACTGTTCGTTCCTTCGCGTAAAATGGCCGGAGCAATAATACCGATTAAAAGGATAATTGAAAGTGGAACAAACAGGTATTTTAAATATTTACGGTTGTCGTTTATACTTATTGCGGTGTAAAACGGAACGGGTTTGAGTTCTAATATTTTTTGATCGATACTGGCCAGGATTAGCTGGTTATTTTCGGGCGATTTTTCTGAAAGTTGGTGGAGTTGTAAAGTATTGAGCAGTTTATCTTTAATATCAGCAAAATGATCGCCAATAATTACCGATGCTTGATCAAGAGATAAGTGCTTGCCCAGTTTTAGCATCGATAGCATTGGTTTTAGAATTAAAAAACCAATCAGCAGCAAACTGGTAAGCAGGTAGGCAAAGAAAAGGAAGGTTTTAAAACCTGCACCGGGATTTAAATAATACAGGCTTAAAAACACGAGCAGATAGAGCCCTAAAAGTATAGCCGCAACATAGATACTACCGCGTAAAATCTTATTCAAATAAAATTTACGGATAAACTCGTCTATCTTCCTTAATAAGTCGTTGTAGTTATTGCTCACCATATCACTGTAAATGTAAAAATAGTTACAATCAATTGAAAGAAATCTGTAAACAGGATAACGTGTTTATTACAAATTGGTTATCTGTTATTTGAAAAATTAGCTAGTATTGGTGAATTCCATGATCAGGCGCGGTAGAAAAAAAATTATTTACGATTAAAAATACTGATCTGAATGGCTAGGCTTTTGCTTTATTTATAATATAATGGTTACATTAACTTTAATTTGTTGTCGGTGTAAAAATCTACTTTTGAGTTTTTACCAAGAATCAGGATATGAAACGTGTATTTATTTCGGCCATTATGGTTTTCATTTTTACAAGCACTTTTGCCCAAAAGTTTAACTGGAACAAAAACCAGATAATTGCACACAGAGGTGCATGGAAAAAGAATAATTTTCCGCAGAATTCGATTGCGTCGTTAAATGAGGCGGTAAAATTGGGTTGTTATGGCTCTGAATTCGATGTATGGATGACGGCCGATAATGTTTTAGTTGTAAATCACGATCCCGAATTTCAAGGTTTAAATATCGAGAAAGTAAATTATGCAGATTTGCTGACCAAAACCATGAGCAATGGAGAGAAGATCCCCACTTTAGAAGCTTATTTGCTTGCCGGTAAAAAACAAAAAACAACCAAGCTTATTCTGGAGATAAAGCCATCGTTAATAAGCAAAGAACGAGGAATTGAAGTAACGAATAAATGTGTGGAGATGGTGCAAAGGCTGAAAGTGATTGAATGGACAGAATACATCAGTTTTGATTACGATTACTGCAAACGCATTTTGGCGCTGTTACCAAAGGCAAAAGTAGCCTACCTGAAAGGAGATATTAGTGCCGAACAAATGAAAGCCGACAGGTTAACAGGGGTAGATTATCACTACAGCGTGTACCAGAAAGACAACTGGATAGAAAATGCACAAAAACTCGGACTTACTGTAAATGCCTGGACTGTTAATACGGTACCGGAGATGCAATGGCTGCTGGCACACCAGGTTGAATACATAACTACTAACGAACCCGAATTACTCTTCGAAGAAATAAAAAAAACACCCTTAGTTAGTGGCTGGAAATTAAAATGGAGTGATGAATTTAATGATGCAGGCCTGGCCTTAAGCAAGAACTGGAGTTACGATGTTGGCGGTAAAGGATGGGGAAATAATGAATTGCAATATTATACCGATGCAGATAGTACGAATGCAGTAGTTAAAAAAGGCAATCTGAATATCACAGCAGTAAAGGCCGATAAGGAAAACAATCATTACACATCGGCCAGGCTGGTAACCAAAAACAAATTCGATTTTAAATATGGCAGGGTAGAAGTAAGGGCCATGTTGCCGAAGGGACGGGGTTTATGGCCTGCAATTTGGGCGCTACCTACCAACGCGAAATATGGCGGCTGGCCAAAAAGCGGCGAAATCGATATTATGGAACATGTAGGTTATGATCCCGACAGTGTGCATGGTACCGTGCATACTGAGAAGTTTAACCACATCATTAAAACACAGGTTGGTAAAGCTTTAAAAGTAGCCAACCCATACACAGCCTACCATGTTTATGCAATCGAGTGGTTTACCGATAGAATAGACTTTTTTATCGACGATGAAAAATACCTCACCTTTAACAATACTAAAAAAGGCGCGGGCGATTGGCCCTTCGACCAGAATTTCCATATTATTTTGAATGTAGCCGTTGGCGGTGGCTGGGGCGGAAAAAAAGGAGTAGACGATGCTATTTTTCCCGCAACCATGAAGGTTGATTATGTAAGGATTTATCAGAAATAATGTAAGATGTTGTAGGTATGATGGAGGATGGTTTGGTTCATTGGTAACTGCCAGCTGAAAATTGTTCTATTGCCTGGGTTAACTGGTTAATTGTTTAAACTGGTTAACCGAATACTGCCAACTGAAAACTGCGTTGAGATGAGCATCTTACCTGGCTTTGGACTCTGGTTTAAGCCCTTCGGAAAGAAAATTGGTAAACTGAAAATTACAAACTGCTATCTGAAAATTGCCAACTGAAAACGATAACTTGCGATATCTAAGCTATATTGTATAATTTATGGACTCACGTAGAGAATTTTTAAAAAAAGCGGCCTTATTTGCCGGAGCCACTGGCACGGCCAACATCCTGCCCAGTTCGGTATTAAAAGCCATGGCCATTAATCCCGAGCCTGGCACTACATTTTACGATGCCGAACACATTGTTTTCCTGATGCAGGAGAACAGATCGTTTGATCACATGTTTGGTAAAATGAAAGGTGTACGAGGATTTAACGATCCACACCCGCACATTCAGCCCGATGGCAACAAAGTTTGGCTGCAGAAAGACGGGCAAGGTTACACCTATGCGCCTTTTCATGTCGACATTAACAAAACAAAAATTACCTGGCAAGGTGGTTTGCCACACTCGTGGAATGATCAGGTAGCAGCGCGCAACGGCGGACGTTATGATAAGTGGCTGCCGGTTAAAACGCCGATGACTTTGGCCTATTACGATCGGAACGATATTCCTTTCTATTATGCCATGGCCGATGCTTTTACCATTTGTGATCAGCATTTCTGTTCGTCGTTAACCGGAACCACACCTAACCGGCTGTTCTTTTTTACCGGTACAGTTCGTGGCGAAAAAAGTGCAAACCGGGTTGCTGTAGTTAATAATGATCAGGCTGAATCGCAAAACAATGTGTTTGTAGATTGGCCAACTTTTCAGGAAACCCTGGAAGATAATGGTATCGACTGGCGTATTTACCAGAATGAACTCTGGACTTCTAAGCTACCCGAGGGTGAGATAGATGATTGGTTGGGAAATTATGGTGATAACCCGGTTGAATATATCAGCAGGCATAACGTAAAATTATCGGCTTATTTTAGAAAAAATGGTGATAATACCGTTAAACCGCCTCTAACTGCTAAAGAAGTTCAGGAGAAATATGATAAACTTTCTCAAAAGGAAAAGAACCTGGTAGATAAAGCTTTTACTACCAATATTTCTCAGAAAGATTATCTGGAACTTGAGCCTTTTACTTTTAAAAACGATCAGGGTCAATCTGAAACCATTAACATTCCGAAAGGAGATATTTTCCACGAGTTCAGAAAAGATGTTGATACGGGTAAACTGCCTGCTGTTTCATGGTTGGTGGCGCCACAGCGCTTTTCCGACCATACCAGTTCGCCATTGTATGGTACCTGGTACGTAAGTGAGGCTTTGGATATTTTAACCAAAAACCCAGAGGTTTGGAAAAAAACAATCTTCATTTTAACTTATGATGAAAATGATGGTTATTTTGATCACCAGCCGCCATTTGTTGTACCAACTCCTAACGATCCTTCAACCGGAAAAGTATCAGAAGGCATAAACTATGCAACTGATTTTGAAGCCAGAAAGGGAAGTCCCATTGGTTTGGGGTACCGCGTTCCATTGGTGGTAGCTTCGCCGTGGAGCAAAGGCGGCTTTGTAAATTCGCAGGTTTTCGATCATACCTCGTCGATAATGTTTATGGAAAAATGGCTGGCCAAAAAAACAGGTAAGGCTATAAAAAGCGAGAACATTAGCGATTGGCGCAGAAACATCTGTGGCGATTTAACTTCGGTATTCAGACAATATAACGGCGAAGCAATCCATTCGCCTGATCCTTTAAAAAGGGAGGCTGTAGTAACCAGCATCGGTAATGCCAGAAATAAGCCTGCACAGGTTGGACCAACAGCATTGAATAAAACTGAAGTAGCTAAAATCAATAAATTTGAGTCCTTTTCACGTGAAACATCGAGCCATGCACCACGTCAGGAAAGTGGGGCTAAGCCCGCTTGCGCATTGCCTTACCATTTAATGGTTGATGCAGCGCTAAATAATAACACCTTAGAATTAACTTTTCAATCGGCAAAAACTTTGTTCGGCAATGCTACCGAAACTGTTGGTGCCCCCTTTAACATGAATACCATTGCCAAATTTAAAGGGGTTGCAGGTAAAACCTGGGCCTACGCAGTAAAAGCTGGCAATGTTTTAAAAGACAGCATTGATATCGCTGATTTCGATAACGAAATTTACGATTTGGCTATAAGTGGTCCCAATGGTTTTTACAGGAGCTTTGCTGGTAGCAAGAAGAATCCCGCCATTGCAATAAAGGTATATCCCGAACAAAATGGCCTGGTAACTAAAAAGCTGAGCGGTAACCTGGTAATTTCTATAGAAAACAAAAGCACTACTGCAATCACCGTTCAAATTACCGATAATAAATACAAATCGGCACCTAAAACTTTAACAATTAAGCCCAAAACTAGCAGTAATGTAGTTTTAAATCAGGCAAAAAGTGCAAATTGGTACGATTACAGCGTTACACAGGCAGGTAATCCGGTGTTTAAACATCGTTATGCCGGAAAAATAGAAACCGGAGAAATTACCCAAACAGATCCTTACATGGGTAACGTATAAAATATCCCCCAAAAAGGGGGATCGCTTTTGAAAGAAATTATGCTTATTTTGTATTACATGTACAGTAAACTGTCTATAATCAAGGTAAATTTCATAATTTCTTTCATTTTGCTTTTTAGCTTAAAGCTATCTGCCCAAAGCTATAACTTTACAAATTACAGTCTAAAAGATGGTCTGCCGCAATCGCAGGTGATGGTAATTTATCAGGCAAAAGATAGAACGCTTTGGCTTGGAACTTTTGGTGGCGTAAGTAATTTTGATGGCAAAGAATTTACCTCTTACAGCAAGGCAGAAGGGCTGGGCTCTAATTCAGTAAACAGCATCGTTGAGGATAATCAGGGACAGATGCTTTTTGGTACCGAGAGAGGTATCAATATCTTAAAAAAAGGTAAAATAAGCACTTTATACTCAGGGCAGGTAGTTACCCATTTACTTAAAGATAAAAAAGGAGTAATTTGGGGATTAACCGAGCACCAGCTTTTTAAGATCGAGAAAGGAAGGCTTGTCTTTTATCCGTTCAAAAACCGAAAGGTAAGCACCATAAAAGCAGATCGGCATGGCGATTTATATGCTTTAGTCTCAGGAGATGGCATTTATAAACTCAATGGCGACAAATGGGCTATTAACCAGGCATTGCCATACGAGATGAAGACCTTTGCCATCAGAGAAATCCTTTTTGATAAAAAGATTGATAACAAAATCTATTTGCTAACCTATCAAAAGGGTGTTTACGTACTCGAAAACGGTACGGCCAGACTCTTTTTTCAAAATCCAGATATAGATACTTACTATTCTTTGGAGCAAGATAACAAGGGCAATATGTGGGTTGGTAGTGAGAGAGGAGCTTACCTGATTGGTAAGGATGGTATTATTATTAAATTTAACGGCGAAAACGGCTTAAGCGATAACCAGGTTGATAAAATTTTCAACGATGCAGAAAATAACATCTGGATATCGTGCTTCAGTGATGGGATTTATAAATATGAAGGTGATGCTTTTATTCGCTACAATAAATTTAAGGGGGAGAATGTTGCTTACCCAATAAGTGGCATTGCAGCGGATAAAAACGACCGTTTATGGATTGGAACTTATAACCGGGGCATTTTTAAGTATGACGGAAACCGGGTAGAGCAGATCAATTTGCCTGATTTTATGGGCAAAAAGATATACTTCGTTTATGCTGATAAAGCCAAAAACGTATGGATTTCTGTATACAATAACGGTGTTTGGAAATATAACGGAAAGCAGTTCCTCCAAATATTAAAACCCGATCGTTTTGACAATAGCTCTATTGTTGAAGATCTGGAAGGTGGAATATGGATTAACGGCCCCATGACATCAACCTATTTAAAAGATGGCAAAACGCAGAAAATAACTGGTTTTGATGGATATTCTTCGTGCATTTATCCGCTAAGCAAGGATAGCATATTGCTGGGTACATCTAAAGGGCTTACACTAATCAGAAATAAAAAGGTAGATCCTTCCTTTAAAATTAAGCAGCTTGATAATGTATATGTCCTAAGTATAATTAAGCATGGCGATAATTTAATTTTTGCTACACTTGGCGATGGTATTATAACCTGGAATGTTAAAACAAAAGCGATTAAGCGTTATGTGGTGGCCAACGGCTTAAACTCGAACGACATTTACAGCCTGGCCGTTGATAACCGGAATAAACTTTGGGTGGGAACCGGACGGGGGATTAACAAGCTCACTTTTAACAAAGCCGAAAATGGTTATACGGTTTTTAGAGATCATCCGCTTATTGTAGAATGTAACCAAAATGCCATTCTACATTACAAAAACAGCATATTAGTTGGTACCATTACTGGCCTTGTGCGGTGCAAAGTGCTTGCATCTGCTGAAGAGAAAAAGAATCCCTTTATCCATATTCAGCAGGTAGGCATTTATCATAAAAACGATCGTTCGAAAGATCTTTCTGTTGACCTGAACGGCCAGGGGGATAAATTTTACAAGCTCAACTATAGTCAGAACCACATTTCAATTAGTTTTAAAGGTGTTTACCTTACCAGCCCCGAAAGTGTGCTTTACCGGTATAAGCTAGTTGGTGCCGATAACGATTTTAGCAAGCCGGTACCCAATACCGAAATTGAATATTCGGCCATCAGGCCAGGAAGTTATACTTTTCAGGTATATGCCATTGCAAACGGGCAAAAGTCGAATATAGAGCAATTCAGTTTCACCATTGTGCCGCCATTTTACGATACCATTTGGTTTAAGGTGATTGCATTTTTGGTAATGATATTTTTAATCTGGTTAATTTTTTACCTGATTTTTAAAACCCGTGAGCGCAAAAAGTTTCAACTCGAAAAGCTGAAGTTAAAAGAACAGGAAAAAATAAGAAAGCAAACTGCCGAAGATTTTCACGATGATATTGGCAATAAGCTTACGCGGATTAATGTTTTGTCGGAGATTTTGGACAAAAAAGTAGATGGCGCACAAAAGGAGCAGAAAGAGCTGATAAAAATGATTAGGGAAAATGCAGGTTTGCTTTATACCGGAACAAAGGATATTCTTTGGGCTTTAGATCCGCACAGCGATAACCTGTTCGAAATATTGGTGCATATTAAAAATTTCGGGATAGATCTTTTCCAAAATACTGGTGTAGAATTTAAAATGGAAGGGGTATTAAGCGAATATCAGAAACTGCATTTATCGATGGAGTTTAACCGTAACCTGACTCTTATTTTTAAAGAGATGCTTAATAATGTGTTAAAACATGCTAATGCAAGCCAGGTGTTGATCATGGTAATAGAAACAAATCATAACACGATTAATATCTTAACTACCGATGATGGCGATGGCTTTGATCTCGCATCGGTAGAAAGGGGAAGGGGCCTAAATAATATCCAAACACGCTGTAAACGCATTAAATCTACCTTCGAGATATCATCAATTAAAGGAAAAGGTACTACAACAACAATTTCTACACGAATTCCTGTCACAAAATGAAATAAAAGGCATCTAATCATAAAAACCATCCAAAATGAGCCAAAATTTACGAATCGTTTTAATTGAAGATGACGACATTATAAGAATGGGTTACGAATCTTTATTAACCGATGTGCCTGAATTTTCTGTTGTAAATTCTTACGCCTCTTACGATTTAGCCAAAAAACAACTGGTAGCCGATCAGCCCGATGTGATCTTACTGGATATCCAGATGCCGGGCACAAACGGATTACAGGCGTTGCCATTTATTAAAAAAGCCCTTCCACACACGCACATAATTATCCTTACGGTTTTCGATTCGCCTGAGCTCGTTTTCGAAGCATTAACTATGGGAGCGGGGGGCTATCTAACTAAAAACTCGAGTGCAGCAAAAATTATAGATGCAGTTAGGGAAGTAAGTACCGGTGGTGGAGCCATGAGCACCAATGTAGCCAGGATAGTAATGCATTCCTTCCAAAAAAACCTCGATTCGCCCTTAACCAAACGCGAAACAGAGATTTTAGACAGAATTGCTAACGGACAAACCAAATCACAAATTGCCAACGATCTTTTCATTGATCAGGAAACCGTGCGGAGTCATGTTAAAAATATTTATATCAAACTGGATGTAAATTCAAAATCAGACGCGATTAAAACGGCGAAAGAAAAGCGGTTTATTTAATCAATAACACATTTTCGGTAAAAAATAATGCTAAAATCACCCTTTTTGGGTGATCCTTTCGGTCCAATTTCAGTTTAATTTTACATCATACAATTAAACAAGGTAATGGGCCAATCTGCAAAATCTTTTTATGTGCAAGTTAAGCAACTAAACGATGCAGAAAGCTACTATGCCAATTGTTTAGGAATGCTTACCGAGGCCACCATGATTTCTGCAAAGGAAAAAGGGCTGCTGGTAAAAGTCGATCAGGATACCCATCTCTTTCTTTCGGAAGAAAAACACCAAAATCAGACACGTAAAATAGTATTAAGCAGTGATGATTGCCTGGAAGATTATTGCAGGCTAAAATCGCGCGGTGTGGTGTTTAAAAAAGCACCGGCTTATCTGAGCGAAGGTTTAAGTGTCGAGTTTTCTGATCCGTATGGTAACGAATTTACCATTTTGGAGCAACGTAACTACAATGAGGATTAAGCCATGAGATACGTAAAAGAATTAAGCAACAGGAACAAGATTGTAAGTGAAAGCACTTGCGAAGCCTTGTACGAACAGCAAAACGATGCGTACACCATTAAATTTGTTTTTAGCGGTGCCGAAACCTGCGAAATCAATAAACGTAAATTCAATATTTACCCCGATACTTTTGCTGTGGTTAATGCAGGAAGCAATTTTAGCAGCAAAATAGATTCTATTAGTCCGGTAAATACATTTGCCGTTTCTTTTGGTGAAAATTTTATAACGGATTTTCACCGTAGCTTTTCTTGCAGCGATGAAAACCTGTTGGATGGAAAGGATACCAGCCAAATGCCGGAGTTTATGGAGTCTTTATATCCTTTTATGGGCGATATGCGCTTCAATGTACTGCATCTTAAAAGCCAGCTGGATAAAGGTTTAAAAGATGAAATGCTCATTAATGAGTATCTATATCACTGCCTTTTAAATTATTATAAAATTTACGATAAAGAGGTTATCCAAAAATTAGACAAGCTAAGCTTTATTAAAACAAAGACAAGACAAGAGGTTTTAAAAAGGTTAACACTTGCCAAAGAATATATCAGCAGCAATTACAACCAGAACATTACACTGGAGCAAATTGCAGAACAGGCCTGTTTATCAGTTAACCATTTATTGCGCACTTTTAAAGAAGCGTATGAAATTAGCCCATATCAGTTTTTAATGCAGCTGAGGCTAAACCGCGCTAAAAAACTATTACAAACCACTTCTTATTCTCTGAATGAAATTGTGGGTTTGGTTGGGTTCGAATGCCCAAGTTCATTCATCAGGTTATTTAAACATACATTCAATATCACTCCTTTAAAGTATAAAAAGAGTAGGTTGAATTAAAATACAAATAGTGATATCTGCATATTTTGTATATACAGATGAAACTATTTTTGAAGCTCTTGCAGGACAATTTGTAGAAGTTTTTTCCTGTTTAGGTTAATAATGATTAAAAAAGCAAACTGCCAGGATTGGAGTTTGCTTTTTTGCATTTATCACGCTATAAAAAAGGCTAAAATGGTGATTTTCACACATTTTCGGATTCCTCAAGTGCCTACATTGTTCATTGATTTGGTTTCGTGCATCTCTGCCATAAACTGAAGAACTAATTAATTACTAACTATTTATTTCCTAACATGAAACAAAAATTACTATTGATTTTAATGGTGACGGTTTTGTCTTATTTTAATGCCCTTGCGCAAAATAAGACCATAACCGGCAAGGTGGTTGATGCAGACGATGGCTTGCCATTGCCAGGCGTATCGATAAAAATAAAAGGAACGACCCAGGTAACCCAAACCACAGGCCAGGGTACTTTCTCCATGTCTGCGCCGCAAAATGCACAAGCTTTAATTCTAAGCTACGTTGGTTACACCGAACAAGAGGTTAAAATAACAGGCGAAACCTTAACGATTCGCTTGGCCTCATCGAGTAAAAACCTGCAGGATGTAATTGTCGTAGCCTATGGTACAAGTAAAAAGGAAGCCATTACAGGCTCCGTTGCAACTATGAGCGCTAAACAGCTCGACAATCGGATTATCACTAATGTTACCAATGTACTGGCAGGCGTTGCACCAGGTGTGGTAACCACTTCAGGAAACGGACAGCCAGGGAGCAGTTCAGCCATCCGTATTCGTGGTTTTGGTTCCATTTCGGCATCTAATAGTCCGCTTTTTGTATTGGATGGTTCGGTATACGACGGTGAGTTGGGCGACATTAATGCCAACGATATTGAAAGCATTTCATTATTGAAAGATGCATCTTCGTCGGCACTTTACGGTTCGAGGGCTGCCAACGGTGTAGTAATCATTACCACAAAAAAAGGTAAATCGACTACCCCAACATTAAATGCTACCTATAGCCAGGGTTTTTCTAAAAGAGGTATTCCTGAGTATGATAGAATTGGTGCTTTAGACTATTATCCATTAATGTGGCAGGCCCTAAAAAACAGTTTGGTATACCCTTCAAGCGGAACCGGAATAAGTGAATCGGCCGCGGCAACACAAGCTACCAATACCATACAAGGACAATTGGTTTACAATCCTTTTAATGTACCAAACAATCAAATTGTAGGTGTAGACGGAAAGTTAAACCCTAATGCACAGCTGCTTTACAGCGACTTCGACTGGTATAAGCAGGCCTCACGAGTTGGTAAAAGAACCGAATTCAATGTTAACTCAAGCGCTAAAGGAGAAAAAACAGACTATTATTTCTCGATGAATTACTTGAAAGATAATGGTTATTTGATTAAAACAGATTTTGAAAGATTTAATGCACGGATTAACGCAAACACCCAGTTAAGACCGTGGTTAAAAACAGGGATAAATCTTGCCGGTAGTTTATCGAACGGAAACCTTGCACAAGATGCATCAACAGGTAGCGCAACTGCATTTGTTAATGTTTTCAACTTTGCCCGTGGTATTGGGCCTATTTATCCTGTACACGCATATGATGCAAGTGGCAATCCCATTTTAACGACCACTGGAGAACAATGGTACGACTATGGAGGACATCCGGGAGCTGTTAACAGGCCGCAAGGTGCATCAGCTGGCAGGAACGTAATTTATGAAACGATGCTGAATGATGTACTAAGCCGTAGGCTCGCATTAAATGGCAGGGCATACGCTGAAATTAAATTTCTAAAAGATTTTACTTTTAAGCCTACTATCAGTATTGATTTTATTAATGCTTACAGTACCGAGTATAGAAATTCGATTGTTGGAGATGGAAGCACCGTTGGTGGTTCATCTACTAAACGGAGTACACCAACACAGAGTTATACATTCAACCAGGTTTTATCTTACAGCAAAACATTTGGCAAACATAGCGTAAATGCTTTGGTGGGACATGAAAATTATGATTACGACTGGCGCAGATTAAGTGCAACCAAACAGAGCCAAATTTTAGATGGTAATACTGAGTTTCCAAATTTTGTGACGCCAAGCGATGCCGGTGGTTATAAAGATACTTATCGGGTAGAATCTTATTTTGGTAAAGCAGGCTACAGTTATATGGATAAATACTTTGTTGATGCCTCGATCCGTCGCGATGGAACCTCACGTTTATCAAAACAATCAAGGTGGGGAACGTTCTTCTCTGCAGGAGCATCGTGGGCTATCAATAAAGAAGACTTCATGAACGAAGTGAAGTGGATTAACGATTTGCGTTTAAAAGCTTCATACGGCGAAGTAGGTAACGATAATTTAATTGATGCTACCCTTGTTGAACACAACAGCCTTTATTACAATTACCAGGCCTTTTACGAGTTGGGATGGAATAATGGTAGTGAGCCAGGTTTACTATTGGCAACAGCTGCGACACCAGATTTGAAATGGGAATCGGTAAATACATTTAACACAGGTATAGCCTTTAGCTTGTTCAATAATAGATTGAAAGGTGAGATAGAGTATTTTAAACGTGGCTCATCAAACCTACTGTTTGCAGTGCCGCAACCATTATCAGATCCCATTACTTCTATTCGCCGTAATATTGGCTCAATGTACAATACTGGAATCGATTTACAGCTAAGCGGAGATATCTTAAGATCAGAAAATTTCAACTGGAATTTATTGAGTAACTGGTCGTGGTTAAAAAACAAAATAACCAAAATGCCGGCTGAAACGCCTACTGTAACCAGTGGTACAAAAAGGCTTGAGGTGGGAAGAGATATTTATGCTTACTACCTGCGCCAGTGGGCAGGGGTAGACCCTACAGATGGTTCTGCCTTATTTGAACCGAACGCAGGTGTTACAACGGATCTCCGTACCGTTAACGGACGTGTTTTAACAACCAATATCAATAATGCGCGTTCTGATTACTCGGGATCAGCAATTCCTGATTTATATGGATCGGTAACCAACACTTTTAACTATAAAAACTTTGGGCTATCGTTCTTAATCAGTTACCAGATTGGAGGCAAATTCTACGATTCAAATTATCAGTCGTTAATGTCTACCACCTATGGTTCAGCTTTACATACTGATGTGTTAAACTCATGGATGACACCAGGCCAGGTTACCGATATCCCACGTTTGGATATTGGCCGCTCTACCCAGTTTAACGGTACTTCAAGCCGCTGGTTAATAGATGCCTCTTATATTGCTTTCCGTAATGTAAACTTATCATATACTTTGCCGCAACGTTGGATTAAAGGCGCAACATTGAGCAGTGTTAGGGTTTTTGCCGCAGGCGAAAATCTTGGTTTAATATCTAAGCGAAAAGGAATGGATCCAACTGAGTCGTTTACAGGCGTAAATACAACTAATTATGTGCCTTCGCGGATGATTAGCTTCGGAATCAATGTTTCACTTTAATTGTTACTATCATGAAATATAAAAAATATTTACTTTTTGCAGGATTGACTCTGTTAAGCATTACCGCCTGCAAAAAAGACTATCTCGATACAAAACCGACCGATCAGGTTGATAATTCGGCGCTGTTTACCTCTGCTGCAAATGCAAAAAATGCTTTAAACGGTGTTTACAGGTACATGTTTGAGCGTTCTACCACTGTGCCAGATAATGCTCAGCAAAATAAGCCTGGTGTAGGTGGTATTATGTTGTACATGGATTTTATGGGCGAAGATATCGGTATCTCTTCTTCAAACTGGTATACTTCTGATGGGGGATCGTGGATTAGTCCGCGCACCGATAACAGTACCATGTTAACGTATATGTACCGAACATATTACCGTATTATCGGAAATGTGAATTACATCATCGACAATATTGATCAGGCCTCAGGTGCAGCTGTTGATAAAAACACCGTGAAAGCTGAAGCGCTAACTTTAAGAGCCTATGCCTATTTTGGTTTGGTACAGCTATTTGGTAAAAGATATGATGCCAATGCCAAACCAAATAACCAGTTAGGCGTGCCGCTTTTATTGGCCTCAACCGATACCAATAAGCCTCGCGAAAGTGTAGAAACGGTTTATTCAGCTATTGTTAAGGATTTGGAAACAGCCATTTCGCTTAATGCTGTGGCTTCTAATAAAAGCCATGCAGGTGTTACCGTTGCTAAAGGGGTTAGAGCTAGGGTCGCTTTAGTAATGCAAGATTATCCAAATGCAATTAAATATGCTAAAGATATTGTAGATGCCAACCAATATCCGCTATTATCCGTTACTGATTACCAAGCAGGCTTTAATAATGCGACATTAGGTGAGTTTATCTGGGCCTCTATGCCAACATTAGATCAAGGAGATACATTCGGATCGTATTTTGCTCAAATAGCTTATAACGCAAACACAAGCTTTATGCGCGGAAATCCAAAAAGGATTAATTCTGCACTTTACAACCAGATATCGGCAACAGATGTGCGTAAAAAGATGTGGGAACCTGCTCCAACTACGGCGAACTTCCCGCTTCCTGCTACAAACTTTGCCCGCCAACCTTACATGAGTCGTAAATTTTCGGTTAAAGAGGTGGGTGGCCCATCTTTGGGTGATGTTCCATTAATGCGTACCTCTGAAATGTATTTGATCTTAGCCGAGGCTTATGCTAAAACCATGGGAAGTGAGGCTTTGGCCAGAACTGTGCTGTTAAACTTGGTTAAGCAACGCGATCCGGCGGCAGTAATCTCGGCAAATACAGGGCAGGCTCTAGTTGATGAAATCCTTTTCAATCGAAGAGTAGAACTTTGGGGTGAGGGGCACAGGTGGTTAGATTTAAAACGTCTAAATCTTCCTTTAGACCGTACAGTAGTCCCTAATTATGTGTCGGCTTCTGTTGCAGGTACACTATCTATTCCTGCTGGCGATGTTAAATGGCAGTTCTTAATTCCGAGAGCCGAAATGGAAGCCAATTCTGGTTTGGCGGGACAACAAAATCCGTAATGATTTTTAAAAAGGTTATGTTGTATTTTGAAATGATTTGTTCAGGATAAAACATAACCTTTTTTGCTTTTATCACATTTTAGTTACCTGATAATTATGGTGTTATCGGCACATTATTATTCTGCTTTGTAGCCGATCTTTAATAAAAAAACACAGATAGTTATGAAACTAAAAGCTTTGGTGATTCTATTACTAGGTATTACAATCACAAATAATGTTTTAGCAGCAGAAAAACCTACTGCAAGTCATAAATCGGTTATTAATTACTTTATGGATAGCTATATGAATTCTGATTACAAGAAATTGAAAGCTGTTTTAAGTGAGGATGCTGTATTTACATCGAACAGGGATGTGAGGGTGATAAAGCACAAAGCAAGTGAGGTTCTGGCTCAAATGAAAAAAGATGAAGGTGTAATACAAAAAGACTGTAACATCAGCTCTACCATCGTTTCTGAAACAGATGCATTAGTTATTGCCCGTGTAGATGTAAATTACGAGCTGTTTGATGGTGCACAACAGAACTTTGTAATAATAGAGAAAAATAAAGAAGGAGAGTGGAAAATTACTCAGGTATACAAAGTTTTCGTTACGAGCGAAAGCCAGGCTAAAAAACTGGTTTAAATTTTGGTTTTATGTTAAATAGAAAAGGCCTGGTGTAAAATATACCGGGCCTTTTTTATTTAAGTTATGCTGATCTTAAAAGTTTATCGGCAATTCTATTTGTGTTTTATCCCAACCGGCAATCAGAGTTGCACCTTCGGTTGCTGGGATAAATGTTAAAGAGAAATATTCTATTGGTTTAGCCAAAGTTTTAACCGGAACATTTACCCGCACGATATCTTTAGCCTGGTTGTAGCTAAATGCTCCCCATTTATCTGTTTCACTATTAATAATAATGGTCCAGGTATCCTTATTAGGAATTGCAAATAAGCTATAAGTGCCTGCTTTGATTTTCTTTCCGCCTATGTTTACTTTTTTAAAGAAACGGATCTCTGTGCTTTCGTTGGCGCCAAAACGCCAAACTGTTCCGTACTGCTCTAAAACACCAAAAATATCGCGTCCTTTTTTCTGTGGACGGGAATAAACAACCTTAATTACCGGTTTAGTTAAATCGCCGGCTTTTGCCTTTGGTGCATTTAATGGAAAATATACAATATCTGCCGGACTAGAGTCTGCAACAGGGAATTTTACTTCTGTGGCCTGCTGAGCCTTTGAACTAAAGCATATAAGAGCGAAAACAACAATGAATATATGTTTCATCTGCTGTGAATTAAGGCGTAACCTATAAGTGCATCGACACTTTAGGGCTTATACGTAAATAAAATGAATTAGTATTTTCTACCTTTAACGATAGCGTTTAAAAATAAGCCTGCTGTTAACAAACCTAAAACACCACCTAATAAAGCGAAAATGTAGTTATGTGTAATAATTGCCCCAGTTAAAACTCCGAAGAATAAACCTAAAGCATAATATAACCAGTTAAAATTATTGCTGCTGTTCTCTTGTACACTCATGTTTTTTATTATTTGGAGGCAAAGTTAATATTTATTTTAAATTTTAATTTGTGATTAGCACCAATATTCTAATTAATTATCAATTCGGTCTAATTTATAACCCTTGTTTTTTAAATAGCCAATGAGTTCGGGTAAACGGCTGTAAAATTTGTCCGTTCTTCGGGCATCAGTGCCAATGTGTAACAACAAAATAAATCCGTTTAAACCATTTGGCTTTGTCTCGTCAAAAGTGGTTATTGATTGATATATTTCGGTACTGGTTTTATAATTTTTTCCCATTTGCGGGTAGGTGTAGTCGGCGTTCGAGCGCGTTCCGGGCGTAAAATTAACCAGTTGCAAACCCTGCTCATTTGTCCAATTGGAAATGACTTGGTTATACCACTCGTATGGAGGTAAAAAATACGTTGCTGCTTGTTTGGTGATGCCAAAAGCCTCCATAGCAGTATAATTGGCTTTTAGATCGTTTACAAAAGTGGCTTGTGTAACCAGCAAACTATCACGTTTGCCCCAATCGCAGTATAACAGGTGTTTATCTGAATGCGGCCCCAAATAATGACCATCTTTTTTGAGCCCTTTAATTAAAGCGCTGAAATTTTTGTTCCTGTAAAAATTTCCGGTTAAAAAGAATGATGCTTTTACCCCTTCCTGTGCCAGTACTGTCCTGATTTTTTCTCCGCCATCCACAAATTCATCACCGGTAAAAACCAAATGGATTTTCTTTTGCGTAGAATCGCCACGGATAATAGCACCCAGGCTTTTGGTTTTATGATCTGTTAAGGTTGCCTGGGCTTCTTTAGAGGCGAGTAGATAAACCAACGATGCCGTGCCGTCCATTGTTGGTTCGTTCGTGCTGTAATCGCCATAATCATCATGGTAAACTGCCAAATCACTTTGAAAATCAGCGTATTCATCTGCTTCGTTTAATTTAATGCCAATTAGCCCCTTGTATATGTTGGTGTAAACAGGACCGTCAACTAATCCACCGTCAATCGGATATTTTTTCAAATGGGTAAAGGCCGAATGTGGATCGGTTGGCGTATCACCCCATTGCGGCAGGCCGTAAACCATGCTGGTGCCCCAGGGATTGCAGCCAAAAATCCAGTCGAAGTTGGCTTGTGCCAGTTCGGCAAAGGTATCATCGCCACTTAATGCCTCATACCAGTTACATTGCATCGTAAAAGCAAGCGTTAAGTTGTTGCTGCACCAGATAAAAGGAATGCCACGGGAGAACGCATTGTTTTTTGCGCGTTTCCATACCGCCTCTATGCCTGTTTTATAGTAGGCTGTGGTTGTATGCTCGCCCTGTTTAGCCACTTCGTAATGACCCAAATTGATAAAAGGATAGTACTGGTAATGTGCTGCAGTATCTTTCTGCAGCCAGGGTGTAACGGTTTCTCGTTGAGCATATTTTAAGGCAAGTGTAACCTTTTTCTTGTCGGGTTTTTCTTTACCAAAGTTAAATGAAGCTTCGGCGAGCTCCATATCATCAACCCAATTGTTTTCGGCATATATGTAAGGCGATTTTACCGAAACGGTTTGAGTTACACCTGGTTTAAGCAAAGCATAGCGATAGGCACTTTGGGCTTTTTTAGCTAGTGTTTGGGCATATTGCTGATCTACATTTTTAAACAATAGAGCGCCTAGGTTAAAAGCACTGGTAAATTTAGCTGCTGTAGAACTGGTACCGGTGGTGTTGTTCATCAGTTTACCGCGCTGTTGTGGCTCGCCGGTTATAAAATATAGCGGACGTTCAAAACCTTTGCCATACTGATTATCTTCTTTAGGAATACGCATGCTGATATGATCGCGGTCATCGGCCAGCTGATTAAACATGATGTTCTGCTTCGGATGCATTTTTAGGAGCCAGTCCAGTCCCCATTTGGCTTCATCTAAAACATCGGCCTTCCCATTTTTTCCACCCAACCCATTAGCCTGTTGGGTATCACCAAAAACCTGAGGGAAATCACGGTAAGCCATTAAGAGGTGGTAAGTTGCATTTGCTGACGTGGTAGCATATTGCAGATAGTCGCTGGCATCGTGCCAGCCGCCCGAGGCATCGAAATGGATACTGTCTTTAATTCCTGCCTTGTTGCCGTAAAGCACAAAACCATCATGTGTGTGGCAGCTATCCTTTAAATACGGATTAAAGCCACTGCGTTGCTGCCGCATATAGCGTAAACAGAAATCAGCAGTACCTTTGTAAACATTATTATTAATTAACAGCAGTGGCGAAGTAGCTCCACCTGCACGAATATAAAATCTACCATTTCTTTTAAAATCGCTAAAGTTTAACCGGGCAGTTTGTTTGAAAGGCCCGTAGTTGCCAAAACTTTTAATGTTGGTAGAGGAATATACAACAGCTTTGGTTTCTTTTTCTAAGATTTCGAAACGATTGGGTATGTGATCTGTTTTACTTACCCATACAGCTACTTTAATGCTTTCGGTTGTGTAGCCAAGCAAATTTATCCTGATCCAACTTTCTTCATTCTGATGCTTATTCGCATTAAAAGCATATAAAATAAGGCAGGCACTTAATGTCATTATAGTAGCGAGGAGTTTATTTTTCATACTTTAAGGAGGATTATTACATTTAAAATTAGGGTTTTATCAAGATAATGTAAAAGAAGTGCCTAAACATTTGGAAATTAATCAATCGTTTGATTAATTTTGCATCGTCAAAAAGAAAATGAAAACAGAAAAAGTAGATAAAAGACAAGCCATTTTGGAAGCAGCGGAAAAGCTGTTTTGCGAAACCGGATATGAAGGAACTTCTACCCGCCAGATTGCAAAAGAATCTGGAGCAAATATGGCCATGATAAATTATTATTTCGGTTCGAAAGAGGGCGTTTTTGTAGAGATCATGAACGAGCGCATTGCTGGTTTTGCATCTCAGTTAAAAATCATCAACGAGGATAAGATATCAGCAATTGAAAAACTTCATAAAGTTATTGAAGGTTATGTAAACCGGATCCTGAACAATACTGCATTCCATAAAATGATGCACAGAGAGCTTTCTTTAACGCAAAGACCCGAAATGTACGATAAGATTAAAGATGCCATGAGTCAGAACATGCAGCTAATTGATCGCATTATTACCGATGGGATTGAGGATGGTTCTTTTAATAAGGATGTTGATGTGCGGATGATCATTGCTACCATTATGGGAACGATTTCCAATGTTGTAATCGCACCTAATAAAATTCTATCCTGCTCTAACTTCGATTTAAATAATCCGAAAGATAAAAAAATGATTAAAGAGCGGGCCATAACCCACTTGCAAGACCTTACAACAGTTTATTTAACAACGAAAAGATGATACCCAAACCAATAAAATTAATGCTTGTGGCATCATTAGTTCCTGCCGCTTTATTTGCACAAGGCAGCAAGGAATTAAATATCAATCAGGCAATAGAACTTGGCATAGCCAATAGTAAAAATTTAAAACTCTCGCAGAACAAAATTGATGAGGCGGTTGCACAACTGGCTGTGGTAAAAGATAATGTTTTACCTACAGCTAATGCCAGCTTTATGTACAATCACGCCGAAATCCCAACCACTACTTTTACCTTACCGGGCAGCGAATCTTCGTTTCACCTCCCTAAAAGGGCCGATGCCTTTGTAGGAACTGCAGCCGTACAGGAACTGGTTTATGGTGGTGGTAAATTAAAATACGCCAAAGAATCGACCAAACTCCTGGCCGATGTAGCCCGTTTAGATGCCGATAAAAGCAAAGAGGAAATTACCTACGCCGTAATTAATACTTACTATGCTTTGTATAAAGTTTTGCAGAGCAGAAAAGTAGTCGATCAGAATTTAGAAGCTATTGCAGCCCAGATTAAGCAGGCACAACGTTTCTTCGAGCAAGGCATTGTAACCAAAAATGATGTATTGCGTTTTCAGTTGCAGCAGGCCAATGTTACGCTTACGCAAATGGATATCGAAAGCAACCGCAAGGTAATTAATTACAACTTAGATATTCTTTTGGGTTTACCGGAAGATACGGAAGTTAAGATTACCGATCCGAGTGCTGGTTTAAAAGCAGCAGGTTCGCTTAACGAGTATATCGGTTTAGCCATGGCCAACCGCCAGGAGTTAAAACAACTCGATGTACAAAACAAAGTTGCCGGTTTTAATATCAAAACCATTAGGGCCAATACTTTACCTACCGTAGGTGTAGGCGCAAACCTTTACTATATTAACCCTAGTGGTAATTTTATTCCACCAACAAACCAGTATTTAATGCCAATTACTTTAGGTGCTACCGTTTCGTGGAACATTGGTAACCTATGGACGAACAAAAACAAAGTAAGTGAGGCTAAAATCCAGCAAAATGCCATTAGCATTCAGAAAGATATTTTATCAGATCAGGTAAAAACCGATATCAATAAAAATTTCCAAAGCTATCAGGTTGCTGTAAATAAAATTCAGGTCTTAGAAACCTCAATTTCACAGGCAACAGAAAACGACAAATTACTGGCCTCGAAGTATAAAAACAATGTCGCATCAGTTACCGATCGTATCGATGCTGAAACCTTATTATATCAGGCAAAAATAAACTTGGAGATAGCAAAAGCGGACGCAGGTTTGGCTTACTATACCTTATTAAAATCAACAGGAAAAATAACGCAATAAATACAGCAATGACAACTGAAAAGAAAAAAAAGAGCTTAGTAGTACCTATAATTTTAGGCGTTTTACTAGTAATAGGTATAATTTTCGGTATTACCGAATGGAATTATTATAGCAAGCACGTAGATACCGACGATGCACAGATTGATGGCGACATCAGTCCGGTTGTTGCCCGTGTTGGTGGTTATGTTAAGGACATTAATTTCGAAGAAAATACACACGTAACCGAAGGTCAGGTTTTGGTTAAACTTGATGATAACGATTATAAAGTTAAATTGGAACAAGCGCAATCGGGCCAGAAAGGCGCAAGTGCAGGTGTTGGTGTAGCACAATCTCAAATTGTCGCTACACAAGCCAATACAAGCACTGCTAAAGCAAATGTAGAAACAGCTAAAGCAAATGTTCAGGCGGCAATTGTTAAATTAAATTTAGCTCAGAAAGATTTTGCACGTTACGCAAACCTGGTAAAAGATGGTTCGATCACTCAACAGGCTTTCGATCAGTCAAAAGCATCTAAGGAAGCAGCTGAAGCGGCAAAACAAGCGGCACAAGCAGCATATCAAGGCGCACAAGACCAATACAACGCAGCGGTTAAACAAGTTGGCACAACACAATCGCAATTAGCTGTAAGCAGCAATGTTATCAGTCAGCGCCAAAGCGATATCGATTTTGCTACCTTACAACTTTCATATACCGATATCAAAGCACCGGCTTCGGGTATTGTTTCTAAAAAGAATGTACAAAAAGGACAGTTGGTACAAGCTGGTCAGTCGTTATTCTCGGTAGTAAACGACGGAAGCATTTACGTTACCGCCAATTTTAAAGAAACCCAGTTAGAGAAAATCAAATCGGGCTCGAAAGTAGAAATAGAGGTTGATGCTTATCCTGACGAAAAAATTGAAGGTGAAGTTTACAATTTCTCTCCAATTACAGGTGCTAAAGGCTCTTTATTGCCTCCTGACAATGCTACTGGTAACTTCGTTAAAGTTGTACAACGTGTTCCGGTAAAAATCAAAATCCATCCATCAAAAGAATTACTGGCTAAACTACGTCCGGGTATGAGCGTTAAAGCTTCAGTTTCTGTTAATTAATATTTAAAATGGCCGAAGTAGGTTTAAAAAAGTGGATTATTACCTTTACGGTGATCACAGCTTCGTTATTGGAGCTGATTGATACGACCATCGTAAACGTAGCTATTCCACAAATACAGGGAAACCTGGGCGCCACCCTGGAGGATGTGGCCTGGCTTTCCACCGGCTATGCGGTAGCAAACGTTATCGTATTGCCAATGTCGGGCTGGTTGGGTAACCGGTTTGGCAGGAAAAATTATTTTCTAACCTCCATTATTGTTTTTACACTGGTTTCGTTTCTCTGCGGAAACGCAACATCACTAAATGAACTTATTTTATTCAGGATTATACAAGGTTTGGCCGGTGGTGGTTTAATATCAACTGCACAAGCCATCTTAATCGAAACCTGGCCACGTGAAGATGTGGGTATTGCAACCGCCCTTTTTGGTTTGGGAGCAGTAGTTGGACCAACTGTTGGGCCAACCATTGGTGGTTATATTCTGGATATCAGTTCGTGGCCGTGGATTTTTTATGTAAACATTCCCGTCGGGATACTGGCGGCCTACTGTACCTATACCTTTGTACGCGCCACCCCTAAAGAAGGGCAGGGTCAACCTGTCGATTGGTGGGGTATTGCTTTATTGGCTATTGCAGTAGGTAGTTTACAAACCGTTTTAGAAAAAGGAGAGAGCGAAGACTGGTTTGCCACACCATATATTACGGCTTTGGCAGCAGCATCGGTATTTGGTTTGTTGCTTTTTATCTGGCGCGAAATGAGTACAGACCACCCCATTGTGAACTTTAAAATTATGCGTCACCGTAGTTTTGCGGTGGGTATGTTTACCTCATTCATTCTGGGCTTTGGATTATACGGATCGGTGTTTATTTTTCCGGTATTCTGTCAGAATCTGTTAGGTTTCTCGGCTTTACAAACAGGCGAATTGCTGTTTCCGGGTGGTTTATGTACCATAGTAATGATGCCATTTATAGGTATTATGCTTAAAAAAGGCATACCAGCCCAGTTTATGGCTACTTTTGGTATGTTGGCTTTCTTTATTTTCTGTTGGATGTTGAGTAAATCGACATTGCAATCGGGTACAGGCGATTTCTTCCTGCCATTGGTAATCCGTGGTGTAGGTATGGCACTTTTATTCGTACCGTTGACTACATTGGCTATTCAGGATTTAAAAGGCCCTGAAATTGGTCAGGGATCAGGTTTAAATAACATGATGCGCCAGTTAGGTGGTTCGTTTGGTATCGCCGCTTTGACTACGTTGATCCACATTCGCTCAGGTTTTCACAGAAGTAATTTGTTAACCAATCTGAACGATTATAACCCTGCATTTGTAGAGCGTTTTAATGGTTTAATCAGAGGGTTTATGGCAAAAGGACAAAGTTTGTTCGATGCTAAAATTATGGCTGCAAAAGCGATGGAAGGAATCGTTACCAGACAAACAATGTTACTTACTTATGATGATGCATATTGGGTTGCCGGATTAATTATGTTGTTCTCAATTCCTTTACTTTATCTTCAAAAGTTTAAGAAAAATGCAAATATTCCGACGGATGTGCACTAAAATTCGCAAAGAAATAGCCTAAATATTGGCAAAAAACAAAAACAGCCGGTGTATTTTATTACATCGGCTGTTTTAACCCAAAAAATTAACAATCAATGCAATGCCCTTAAACATTGCAAATGTTCTTACTCAACCACATGGTGGCCAAATAAGATTCTAAAATTAAAATTTATTCTACAATTTTCCAAATTGTAAGCCTTAGAATTTTAATACCTTACGCATTTTTTGTAGTATTACGGGATACAAAACTATTGCATAAGCTATGCCTAAACTTCGTTTAACTACGCAACGAGAATCTATTTTTAATAATGAGGTAATCTCAAAATTCGAACTCTTTAACAGTTTATTTCTCACCTTGCCTTTTTACAAAATTAAAGATACCGGAACCTTGCTTCCGCTGTTTTTTAAGAGCTGTGAAGAAGGCATTGCAAACGGAGAAAAACCTGCACAGATTATTGAAGAGTTTTTTGCCAAATACACCAGCTATACCGACCGAAAGGATATCGTTGATTTGCTTTTCAGGTTCATTCAATACATCGAGCGTCAGGTAGTACTTTTTGATGCCGTAGAAGACGCTTCTTTTACCAAACTAAATACTACTGATGAGCAGAGTACTCTTGCATTTATTTTAAAGAAGAATGCTGATAACAAGCCTGTATTGGCTAAAATAGAGAAACTGATAGACGAACTTTCGCTACGTTTGGTTTTAACCGCACACCCGACACAATTTTATCCGGGTACCGTACTGGCTATTATTACCGATTTAACACAAGCCATCCGCGATAACGACCTTACCTCAATGAACTCGCTATTACAGCAGTTGGGTAAAACGCCGTTTTTCAATAAAAAATCGCCTACACCTGTTGATGAGGCATTAAACCTGGCCTGGTTCTTAGAAAACACCTTTTATTTCGCTGCGGCGAACATTCAGGAAGAAATAGACCAGAACCTGGATGAATATAACCTCGAAACCAAAAAGATTTTAGAACTCGGTTTCTGGCCGGGAGGAGATAGGGACGGAAACCCGAATATCCATGCCGATACCACTTTAGAGGTTTCGAAGATGCTTCGTCAGATTTTGTTCCGCTGCTATTACCGCGATTTCAGGGTAATTAAACGCCGCATTACTTTCAGAGGCGTTGAAGAGAACATTGTTAAACTGCACGATGTATTGTATAAAAATGCTTTCGATCAAACTTGCGAGCTTCAGGATATTTCAAGTGAACTGAAAGAGAACCTGAATAAAATTAAGGACACGCTTTTAGAAGAGCATGATGGACTGTTTGTTGATCTGGTTAATGATCTGATCCGCAAAGTCGATTTGTATGGTAATTATTTTGCTTCGTTAGATATTCGTCAGGATAGCCGCGTATTGCGCAATGTACATGCATACTGCCGCGCAAATAAGCCGATTTCATCATTATATCCTGCCGATTACGATAAACTTTCGGAAACAGAGAAACTGGATCTGATTTCGTTTAAAGAAGCAACCATTGCTTATGCAAGTGAGCCTGATGCTTTAACCAAAGATACGATTGAGGTAATTAAAGAAATTAAAGGCATTCAACAACGCAACGGCGAAAAGGCTTGTCACCGCTTTATCATCAGTAACTGCCAGCAGGCGAGCGACATTCTTCAGTTGATAGAACTTTTCCTTTGGAATGGCTGGAGCAAAGATTCCTTAACAATCGATTTTGTGCCACTTTTCGAAACGGTAAACGATTTAAAAGGTGCTGCGGCAATTATGGATACTTTGTACAGCAACCCGTTCTACAAAGCACACCTGGCTAAACGCGGCTATAAACAGCACATTATGCTGGGGTATTCCGATAGTACTAAAGATGGGGGGTATTTAATGGCCAATTGGTCTATTTTTAACGGAAAAACATCATTATCGGCCGTTTCGGCAAAACACAATATCCAATTGGCCTTTTTTGATGGTCGTGGCGGCCCGCCGGCACGTGGCGGAGGTAAAACACACCGTTTCTATGCTTCAATGGGTAAAGAAATTGCCAACAAAAACATGCAGTTAACCGTGCAGGGCCAAACCATCAGTTCGCAATACGGATCGGTAGAAAGCGCTGAGTTTAATATCGAGCAATTAATCAATGCAGGCTTAACCTCTGGCTTAAAAGAAAAACACAATGTTCTTCTCGATCCGGAAAACAAGGCCTTACTTGATGAAATGGCTGAAGATGCTTATACCACATTTGTCGATTTGCGTGAACACAAGCTGTTTGTGAGTTACCTGGAGAAACTTTCACCATTAAAACTATTATCGCAGGCCAATATCAGCAGTCGTCCGGTAAAAAGAAATGGTGGTGGTGAAATGAAACTGGAAGATTTAAGGGCAATCAGTTTTGTTACTGCCTGGAGTATGTTAAAGCAAAACGTTCCGGGTTTTTACGGAATGGGAACCGCACTTAAAAATCAGGAAAAAGCTGGTAACTGGGATAAAGTAGTTAAGGTTTATGAAGAGTCTGATTATTTGAAAACAATTGTAGATAACTGTATGATGAGCATGAGTAAATCAGACTTCACCATTACAGCGCATATGGCTGCAGATAAAGAGTTCGGTGCTTTTTGGACTCAATTACACAACGAATTTGAATTAGCGAAGGAGATGCTTTTAAAACTATCAGGACAGGCAACTTTGATGGCTAATTATCCTATCGATAAAAAATCAATCGCTACGCGCGAGAAAATTATTTTGCCTTTGGTATTGATTCAGCATTTTGCTTTAGAGAAATTGCAGCATGACCAAAATGAGAAAGATCAGCAGGCTTTAGAAAAGCTGGCGGTTAGAACTGTATTTGGTATTGTAAATGCCGGAAGGAATTTGGCTTAAAACTATTCCAAACCTCACTTTTAAAACCTGTGAGGTTTAAAAGTATAACTAAAGGCCTGTGTAATCATAGGCCTTTTTTGATTTTCTTATTTAAGCTCACGCGCGTTTCCAAATGCGCGTGGAATTAACACAAGAACGATGAAATCGTTAAGCTTTGCGTACTCGTTAAAAACGAGCGCGAGCTTAAAACAGATGTACTTTTTTAGTGCCCCGCGTTTGTTTAACATTGCCTTTACCCGGTTTCGATTTTACAACAGTGTTTTACCCTGCTTGCTAAACGATAAATTTCGAATAGAACCACGGAGGTTCTTTCTGTCTAAAATGGCCATACTTATAAGTAATATTAATGAACTGTTCTTAATGGCTACCTGCTGCGTATCTCCTTCAATACTACTATACTACAAATCCGTATCAAATCCACAGTAAGTCCGCATTAATGCTATAAAACGCGGATTATATGCGGATTTACCCTTAAGTTGGTATAAATCAGATATGCAGATGAGCCGACTTTAGCTCCCTTATCCGTTAGTCGGGATTTGCAACCCGTCTTTAATTTATTCATTTTTTAGACAGATGACACCAGTAAGATTTCAAATACTCCTTATTGCAAATCCCGACCAACATTTAGTTCGCAATGGAAGCTTAGTTTTATAATGACGAATTACGCTTAAACAAAAACCCCTTGCAAATTTTCATCTGCAAGGGGTTTATATTTCGAAAAAGCCCGATTAAAGTTTAAGACGATTATCTGTCAATCGAACCCATTACTTTTTGGCCGAAAGCATTTAATGCATCTTTTTCGGCAGTGCCTTCACTTACCATCTGGTGCACTTCAAGCGCGCCGCAAATATTGGTAATCATTTCGCCTGCTACATCCACTTCATGCTCACTAACGCCTCTAAATTCGCAAAAAGCCTCTAACACCTCTAAAGTAGTCTCCAGCTGTGCTGGAGTGGTGTTTTGAAATAATTGTCTTATAACTGGAATCTTCATTACTTTATCTTGTTAAATAGTTCAATCAAGCCTTCTGCTTTGTTGGTTTGTACCTGATCTACCAAATTGCCGCCTTCAAAAGCTGCAAAAGTTGGTAAATTATCAACGTTTGCAAATTTGCGTGAGTTTGGAAGTTTTTCGGCATCAACAATCAAGAAAGCTACATCTTCATTTTCTGAAGCCAGTTTTTTAAACTTGGGTTTCATGATCCGGCAGTTACCGCACCACGATGCAGCATACTGAACCATCACCTTTGAGTTCTCGGCCAGATATTGTTGAAGATTATCTTCTGTTAATTCTAAAAACATAACCTTTTGTTTAATTAGTTAGCAGCTAAGTATTCAGCAACGCCAGTTCTGTTTGCGTTCATTGCTTCTTTACCTTCTTCCCAGTTTGCAGGACAAACTTCGCCATGTTTCTGAACGTGTGCGTAAGCATCGATTAAACGTAAATATTCTTTAACGTTTCTACCAAGTGGCATATCGTTTACACTTTCGTGGAAAACTTTACCAGTCTCATCGATTAAATAAGTAGCTCTGAAAGAAACATTTGAACCAGAGAAAGATTCGTTTCCTTCCTCATCGTAATTAACTTCTTGATCTAAAATATCTAAGATACCAGATAATTGTCTGTGTGTATCAGCTAAGATTGGGTAAGTAACACCTTCAATACCGCCGTTATCTTTTGGTGTGTTTAACCATGCGAAGTGAACTTCGTTGGTATCGCATGATGCACCGATTACGATTGTATTTCTTTTTTCAAACTCAGGTAAAGCAGCCTGGAAAGCGTGTAATTCTGTAGGACAAACAAAAGTAAAATCTTTTGGATACCAGAATAATAACACTTTACTATTTTTGTTTACAGCCTCTTCAAATACATTGATTTTCAAGTCATCACCCATGTCTGACATTGCATCAATACTAACACTCGGGAATTTTTTGCCTACTATTGCCATAATTTTTTATCTTTTATTTTTGTGCCACAAAGGTACGGCTAAAAGCGTAGTCAATCAACCCCGATCTACTAATTGTTAATTGTATTTATTGATGGCGGTATAGATGAAAACTATAATGTTTTGTTAAAGTATAGCGGAATCCTATTTTTTATAAACTGGCCGTCATCTCGACTGAAACGCAGTGGAATGGAGAGATCCATTTTGATAGATTTCTCGACTGCGCTGCACTTCGCTCGAAATGACGACCGTAGGGGCAGTTATTTCTTTAACGTATTCTCATACAGTTTAAAAATCCGTTTGTATTCATCTGTCCAGCTGCTGGGTTCAACAAAGCCGTGGTCTTCTACCGGGTAAACGGCAAGCTCCCAGTTGTTTTTGCCCAGCTCGATAAATCGTTGTGTAATGCGTACAATATCCTGGAAATGAACATTCACATCAACCATACCGTGGGCCATTAGTAGATTGCCTTTTAATTTATCGGCAAAGTAAATTGGCGAACTTCTTTTGTAGGCAATCGGATCGTTAAAAGGCTCGTTAAGGATATTTGAAGTATAACCATGGTTGTAATGTGCCCAGTCGGTAACCGAACGTAAAGCGGCACCACTGGTAAAAACATCCGATTCGTTAAACATAGCCATTAACGTAATAAAGCCTCCATAAGAGCCTCCGTATAAACCAACATGTTTTGGGTTTACGCCATATTTCTCAACCAAAAATTTAACGCCATCTACCTGGTCAGTCAGGTCTTTTCCACCCATGTGGCGGTAAATGCCGGTGCGGTAATCGCGGCCATAACCCGAACTTGCGGTATAATCGATGTCGATAACCGTATAGCCATTATCGGCCAGTAAATTATTGAACATAAACTCGCGGAAATAGGTACTCCAGCCGAAATGCACGTTTTGTAAATAGCCTGCTCCGTGCACAAAAACCACTGCCGGATGGTTCGGGTGTGGGTTGTCTGATTTGTAAACCCTGGCATAAACATCTGCACCGTATCGGTTTTTAAAGCTAACCATATCTGGCTCGCGCCATTTATACGAATCGAATTCAACCGAAGTAGACTGGGTGATTTTTACGGCTTTAGCGCCAGCTTTATTGGTTTGCAGGTATAATTCGCCGGGTTTATTGAGGTAAGAGTAATTTATAGCCAGGTATTTCTCATCTGGCGAAAGTGTGATATCGCTCAAACCTTTCATGTTGGTAAGCTGCACAAGCTCGCCACCATTTGCTGCAATTTTAAAGAAATTGGTAATGCCGGGGTGCTCTTTATTGGCCTTAATGTAAAAGGTACTTCTATCTTTCGATAATTGTAGCGTTTGTACTTCCCATTTACCTGAGGTTAATTGTTTTTTATCTCCCGTGGCCACATTTACCATGTACAAATGTGAGTAACCTGTTGCCTCGCTTTGGTAGTAAAAGTGGTTATTATCAATCCATCCGGTATTACCCTGGTAATAGCTGCTAATCCCCGGACCACCTATCCAGGCTTCATCACGCTGGCGATCGAGCAAAGTAAGTTTGCCTGTTGCGGCGTCCAGTTTTAAAATCCAGCGGTCTTTGTTGTCGGTAGAAGTTGCAACCACGATGCCCATACTTCCGTTATCATTCCAAAGCGGGCCAAAAAGATTAACAGGCCGGTCGGCGTTTTTCTTTTTTAGCGTATCCAGTTCTTTCGGATAATCTTTTAGGTAATCAGGAAGGTCTTTTATCCCGGGTATGGTTGAAGTAAGTATGCTGTATATCGTATCGCGCTGAGTATCGTAAATAAAAGCCTGCGAGACATTCTCATTTTCGCCCACTTTTGCCCTGCCTGGAATATCTTCGGTATAACCAGAAGCGGTAACATAATTTGGAACCACAGTATTGTGGTTATTCTGTGCTGGAGTAGTGAGTTTGTAGGTAACAAAACGCCCGTCAGGACTAATTACTACATTATTTAAAAAACGGTCGTCGGTATAAAGTTCTTTTAACGGTTTGTTCTCGGTACCGGTAGCCCCAGAGCGACCTCTTCCGCCACGGTTGGCATTGCGCGATTCGGCGTTACGTTTCTTAATAATATCGAATAACTCCGTTTGCTGTGCTTTTAACCATTTGTCTTGCTCTGTTGCCTGTTTCGCTTCCGATCTTCCTGGTTTTTTACCTTTAATAAAATTGGTGATCTGGCTGGTTTCGGCCGATTTTAAATTTACTTCAAACAAATTATCACCCGCTTGGTAAACGATGTTCCCGTTGTTTAAAAAAACAGGGCTGTTTTCTCTTTCAAGGGTATTTGTGAGACGGATTTCTTTACCTGTTTTAAAGTTCTGGAGATAAATATCGCCACTCTTTTCTACAAGTCCCTGCGAACGATCGGCATTGTAAGTATAATTTAAGCTTAGTAATTTTTCATCTTCCTTTTCAGTCGCTTTAACAGGTTTTCTTCCTGTGGCCGAAATTTTAAAAAGCTCTTCTTTTGGTTTATTTTCAGGGTTCCAGTTAAAGTAGAGTGTTTTGCTATCGGCCGTCCAACGGAAATTGCCTGGTGCAACGCCCATCCATTTAGGGTCGCGCATTATTTTTTCTACGGTTAAGGGGGCAATTTGTTGCGCAAAAGTGTATTCTCCGGTGCAGAGCAAAAGAAAGAGTAAATATTTCTTCATGAATTTTAGGTTTGGTGCAATTTAGATAATGACAAGATTAAATCAAGAAGGAAATGGAAATGTTACACCACCTCATTTTGTAAATAAACCACAGATAAAAAGGATGAACACAGATAATCTTTTGTAATTATGTCAAAAATCTGTGTTTATCTGTGCAAATCTGTGGTGCATAACTAACGGATCACCCTTCCGGTTTTATCTACATTCACCTCATCAAAGGGTTTCAGGTAGTCGTTAATGATAACTGCAAATTCCCTTCGCGTTAAAACTTTTTTAAGATCGTATGTTGACGAAAATTTATAACTCTTGTTCCATTTTTTCTGTAACTCTGTTTTAGTTGCATCGGCCGATTTATTACCTACATAACTTACCATGGCTACGGTGTTTTCTAAATTGACAGGCGCATTTTGATGATCGTCGAACCAGATTTGAGCTTTGTAATAATAGTCTTTAATGGGTTGTTTAATTTCATCGTAGCTAACCTCTTTTTCGGGGTTAAAAAAGGCTTTCCCTTGTTTTAGCTCTGCTTTTATAATACCAGTTATCCCAACTTTTTGGATAGCAAGCCAATTTGAATCAACTGTTTTTACATCCTCAAAAGGCATAAGTGCATGTTTGTAGCTTAATAACTCACCCTGAATCCTTTTTAAATTAGCTAAACTGGTTTTGGTATCGAAAAATGCAGCATAAGCTGCCGTTGCTCCGGCTGAAGGCCCGGTTTCGAATGAATCAGCAGCAATATATATCAGGTTTTCCTGGTCAGGGATGAGCAGGCTGTACAGGGATAAAAAGTTTGCTCCCTTTGCCACAATACTTGCTACGCTGGTTCTGTATAGATTTTCATCATAATTTAACGGGCTTAATGAGGCTGGATTTAATGTACTAACCTTTAATGCAGCGATTAATTTTTCAGGGGTATCGGCCATGATCAGCACTTTTGCTCTGATGCTGAGGTCTTTGTTAAGTTTCAATTCCCAGCCGCTTGCTGATCTTTTAATTTCATTGTAAGGACTGTTGTTAATTACACTTAAAAGCAAGGTGCTATCAACAGCTATCTTCGCCGGATTTTTTTTATCTCTTTTAGGCTTCGGGAGATTCTGGTTTTGTGTGTTTTCAGTTTCTCTTTTAAAAAAACTCTGATAAAAAGAAAGTAGTCTTTGTGGTTTGTTAGCTACCGTTAATTGCTCCTTTTGTGTAAGCAGGATAGTTTTAACACCCGATTTGAAGGATTGGAATGCAGCAGAATAGGCGGCGTCGCCATTTCCAATTACCAGTACATCTGTTTTTAGGGTTTGGGCGCGCATAACCATGGGAATTAAGCATGCGAAAACAAAAAACAATCTTTTCATCTTTAGAATTAAAATTTGCTGCAATATGCTTTAAATGAATGAATTTTTAATGAAATGAGTTGATTTTAACTAAATTTAACCAGCATACCGGCCAAACCGCCATCGAACTTTAATTATGAAAGAAGAGATAAAATCAGTTTTCGACTTACAGCAGCAGCACAAATTGGAATTGCGGAAAAGCGACGCAAAAATGCGGATTGTAAAGCTGAAAAGGCTTAAACAGGCACTAACAGATTCGGAAGCGGAGATTTTTGCTGCACTTAAAGAAGATCTGCGCAAAAACCCTTTCGAAAGTGCTGTTACCGAACTGTATTTTACTTATGCCGAAATAGACCACGCCATAAAAAAACTTAGGAGCTGGATGAGGCCTAAAGCGGCTGGCAAAACTTTGAGCAATTTTTTTGCCCGCAATAAAATTTATTACGAACCCAAAGGTGTTTGCCTTATTATAGCCCCCTGGAATTATCCTTTGCAACTGATGATGAGTCCGCTGGTTTCGGCAATAGCGGCCGGTAACTGCGCCATCCTTAAGCCTTCTGAAATAAGCGCAGCAACGGCCGGGCTTATCAGTAAACTTATTGCTGATACTTTTGACCCACAAGAAATAGCTTGTTTTGAAGGTGATGCAGCTGTTTCTACAATATTGCTGGAATTGCCCTTTGATCATATTTTCTTTACCGGAAGTACTGCTATTGGCAAAGTAGTGATGGAGGCTGCGGCGAAGAACCTGACTTCTGTTACCCTTGAGCTAGGCGGAAAATCGCCTGCTGTTGTAGATGGCACCTGCGATTTAAAGAAAGCGGCAGAAAAAATTGCCTGGGGTAAGCTGGTAAATGCCGGGCAAACTTGTATTGCGCCTGATTATGTATTGATTGACGAAAGTCTGGAAGCTGATTTTGTAAAGCATTACCAGACTGCGGTAGACAAAATGTTTTTTGAGCATTCGGAAATTAATAAAAACGATTACGCTAAAATTGTGAATCCAAAACAGTTTAATCGTTTAAATAAACTTGTTTACGCTGCTGTGGCAGAAGGCGCAATTGTAGCTTTTGGGGGTAAGTTTGATGAAAAGGATTTAACCATAACACCAACGCTTTTAACCGCTGTAACCGAAAATAGTGAGATTATGCAAGATGAAATTTTTGGCCCGGTGTTGCCGGTTGTTGGATATAAACATTTGCAGGAAGCAATCGATTTAATAAACAGGAAGCAAAAGCCCTTAGCCCTTTATGTTTTTTCCGGTAGAACAGCTAACCAAAATAAAATCATTACCGAAACCAGTGCAGGCGGAACCTGTGTAAACGATGTGCTGGTGCACATTGGTAATCCTAATTTACCTTTTGGAGGCCTTAACAATAGTGGTATAGGAAGTTGCCATGGTATATTTGGTTTCAAAACCTTCTCGCACGAAAGGGCCGTGGTTTTTCAATCGAAATTGGGGGTAACTAAAATGATTTACCCTCCGTATGCACCAAAAATGGGATTGTTAAAGTGGTTGAAGAAGTTGATGTAATTTTGTGTTTTAATGTTGGAAGGTTTAAAGGTTAAGTTCGCGCTTTTCAACGTTCCAACTTTTTAACATTTAACCTTCCAGCTTATTTCGATAATTCTCCCTTAAAAAGCTTATTTTAGGTTCATGGATCTAGAGCAACTTAAATATCCCATCGGTCAATTTTCTATGCCGGCTATTTTCGATCAAAAGCAAATCGATGAATGGATTGCTGAAATTAAGGCCTTGCCCGGACAACTTAGAAAAGCTACTGAAAGCTTAACCAATGAAGATTTAAGCCAAGCCTATCGGCCTGGGGGCTGGACTTTACGTCAGGTTGTTCACCACATTCCCGATAGTCACATTAATGCCTATATCCGTTTTAAGCAAGCCATTACCGAAGATGTGCCCGTAATAAGGCCGTATTACGAAGAGCGCTGGGCCGAAACAGGAGAGGCGAAGAACGGTGATATCGAACTTTCTCTTGCTTTAATCGCAGCGCTGCATCAACGCTGGGTTACCTTTTTAAAAACACTGCAGCCTGCCGATTACCAGCGTAAATATATCCATCCCGAGCATGGTAAAGAACTTACTTTAGCTAATATGCTGGGCATGTATGCCTGGCACGGCAAACACCATTTGGCACACATTACCAATACCATAATAAAATGAAAAATGCCCGTTTAAATTTACTGATCTTATTGCTTATTGGTTTTTCGACCTTAGCGAATGCCCAAAAAGCTCCATCCAAAACCTTTGCTTTTGTTTTAGGCTCCTGGGAAATGCAAACGCCGAAAGGGAAACTTGTAGAGCAATGGGTGCAAAATCCGGATAAGACACTGAGCGGTAAAAGTTACCGCATTAATGCGAAAGGGGATAGTACACTTACAGAAACCCTTCAAATTAAAAACATTGGAAAGGATACTTTTTATTGCTCAACCGTAAATGGACAAAATGAAGGTAAAGAAGTATCTTTTAAACTGATTTCTACCACAGATCAGACTTACGTTTTCGAAAATAAAACGCACGATTTCCCGCAAAGAATTGTTTACCAGAATAAGGGCAAAAAAGAAATGCTCGCCTGGATTGAAGGCGAGCTTAATGGTAAAAGCCGAAAATCGGAGTTTAAGTACATAAGGAAATAACTACATCAGTACCAGCATCGCTGCACTCATGGCAATCATAATGGCGTCCTCAACAATGGTAACGGTGCTCATGGGTAGGTTGAAAACGGCACCCAAACAGGCGCACTGAATTTTTTTCTTGTTCAGCACACTTTCTAAAACACCCAAAATACTAACTGTCATTACAATTAACGTAGCCCAGTTTACCACAATAGGAGATAGGTTTAAAGCGAACGACAAGCCTAATCCCAATTCGATAAATGCGTAGATATAACCCCAGGCACTAAATTTTTTTGCAACGATATCGTACATGGCATAGCTTTCGGCAAATGCTTTTAAATTGAGCATTTTGAAGAAAGAGAAGGTAAGGAAAAAACCGGCCATGAAAATGCGCATGAAAACCATAAAATCTACAGTGCCGTTTTGCAAAGAAACAATTAATGAAACCGCAGTAACATAGCCAAAAATGAGTAAGATCGGTTTATAGGTTGCGGCCCAC
The DNA here is from genome assembly GCF_003852395.1 of Pedobacter sp. KBW01. NCBI lineage: Bacteria > Pseudomonadati > Bacteroidota > Sphingobacteriia > Sphingobacteriales > Sphingobacteriaceae > Pedobacter > Pedobacter sp. KBW01. The sequence goes on along the minus strand of NZ_QAJQ01000006.1, from coordinate 144,035 downwards.
GATTTGGTTTCTTCTACCATTTCGTTGTGTGCAATTGGTGAGATCTGGTATTTACTGTCTTTACCGCCCAAAGCATCTTGCAGGGTGGCTAAGCCAATGTGCTTATCCATGCTAATGGTGGCCGAGTTGGTGTCTTTCGAAACATCAACCGAGGTGATGTCAGGTAAAACCAAAAGGTTACTTTTTACTTTATTTTCGCAACCGCCACAAGTCATGCCGGTAAGTTGATAGGTGTGTGTCATGTTATAAATTTTAAACAAATTTACCTCATCCGGTAACCTGATCTGTTACAGAATAACCATAAAGTTTTATAGAATTTTGGATTCTGTCATTCTGAACGTAGTGAAGAATCTTTTACTGTTTAGAGAGGAGGTATTCTTCATTTGCAGATGCTTCGTGCCTCAGCATGACAACCGTATTACCCCACTAAAACCGATGTCATGGTTAGCGAACCGCCAACGGCTTTATCGTTAAAGAAAGTAATATCTTCCTGCTCGTTTTTCAGGCCAAGGGTATAAATTAAGGGTAAATAATGTTCTGGCGTTGGGATGGCAAGCATGGCGTCAGGGCCTAAATTCCGGTAATTCATTAAAGGCTTATGGTCGCCGTTTGCAATCAGGTTTTTGAATTTATCATTCATTTCGTTAGCCCAATCGTAACCGCCACCATTAATCATTTCCCAGCTTAACATGCGCAGGTTATGCACCATATTGCCACTGCCAATTACCAGAATACCTTTTTTACGCAAGGCATAAATTTCTTTGGCAATTTCGTAGTGCTCCTCGGGTGCTTTGGTGTAATCGATGCTCAATTGAAGCACGGGGATATTGGCCTTGGGATACATGTGCCTTACAATGGTCCAGGTACCGTGGTCTAAACCCCAATCGTGATCTAAGCCAACTGGTGTGCTATGAATTAGCGATGGGATTTCTGCAGCAAGTTTAGCATCACCCGGGACAGGATATTGCACGTCGAATAAGGCCTGTGGAAAGCCACCAAAATCGTGGATGGTAGATGGAAAGTCCATTGCAGTAACAAAGGTGCCACGGGTGTACCAATGCGCCGAAACCACGAGGACTGCTTTAGGAACCGGAATATGCTTCGCCAAATCGGCCCAGCTCTGGCTAAACTCATTGTGCTCAATACCGTTCATGGGCGAGCCATGGCCAATAAATAAAGTTGGCATTAAATCCGTTTGAGGCAAACGCTGAGTAAAGTTTTTGAATTGAGATAATGATGACATAATATCGTGTTTGTCTAATCGAAATTTAAAGACCGTTCTCCTGAACTTGTTTCAGGATCTGATGAAAGAGATTCCGGGGCAAGCCCGGAATGATGATAAGGTATATTATTTTGCCTGAACAAACTCCAGGTTTAATTTAATGGCAACATCTTTAGCTACACCTGCACCAGTTGGGTCGTATTTAATGTTATAATCTAAACGGTTAATGGTTGTGGTGGCGCCAAAGCCCGCCTTTGTATTGCCTTGCTGGTCTTTAGCGGTTCCACCGTAAACTACCGCAAATTTTACATCTTTGGTTACATCGCGGATCGTTAATTTACCACTTAGTTCGTAATTGTTGCCACTTAATTTTTTAAAACCAGTGCTTTCGAATTTCATGGCTGGAAATTTCTCTGCATTGAAAAAATCATCCGTTTTCAAGTGATTGTCTCTCATGTCAACGCCTGTTGTAATGCTGTTCACATCAACCGTGAAGTTGATTTTTGCATCCGTTAAATCAGGCTTAGCTGCAGTAACTGTCCCGTCAAATTTTTTAAACGAACCATCAACAAAAGAAATGCCCATGTGCTTAACCGAAAAGTTAACAAATGAGTGCATTGGATCGATTTTCCAGGTTGTTTGTGCGAAAGAAGCCACGCTTATTGAGGTAGCTATCAGGAATAAAAATAATTTTTTCATGTCTTGTTCTTTTTTAACAAAAGTACGTTGACATTCAGAAAGATAGTCTTGATGTATGTTAAGAAAACAAGGGGTTAAATTTCATCGAGCGTTTTGCGCTTATTCGCCGTTTTGGCTTTATAGGCTGATGGGGTAAGATCCGTAACTTTCTTAAACTGCGCAGAAAGATGGGCAACGCTGCTGTAGTTGAGTTGATAAGCAATTTCGCTCAGTGTGAGCTCGCCATAGGTTAACATTTCTTTTGCCTTCTCTATTTTCTGCGCAATGAAGTACTTTTCGATGGTTTGCTTTTCTACCTCCGAGAAAACAAGGCTTAGCTGTGGATACTCGAGCTTAAGTTGCTCGCTTAAATAGGCAGAGAGATTAATTTTTAAAGGTTCTTTTGAATAATGTACCAGGTTGATGATGGAAGTTTTGATCTGCTCGGCAATTTGAGTCTTCCGATCCTCCAAAAGTTCGAACCCAAAAGAATGTAAAGCCTCACTGATTTTGAGTTTATCATCAGCTGTTAAACTTCCGGGGAGGATAACTTCGCCCAGTTCAACCGAAACAGGATTAAAGCCGAGCTTCTCCAGCTCGGCTTTAACCACCATTTTACAGCGGTTGCATACCATATTTTTGATATGCAGGTGCATTATTTCGATTTAATCGTTTCTGAAACGTCACCACAATCAAACATCATGCTGCCGTAGTACGGGTTTTCGATGTTTTCTTTTTCGTTTAACCAGCTGGCCTTAGCCATAGGGCAGTGTTGCACATATACGGTGGCATTATTGAATTTAACGCTTTTAACGGTTTTAATCATCGCATAAGAAATACCCTCGAACGACTTACGTTGCGCCTTGATATCTTTTGCAGCGGCGAGCTCGGCAGCTTTGGCTTTGATTATTTTAGCCTGTTCCATCCAGGGCATGTGCTGCGTTGCAGGTAAGTCTTTGTGCGGAATAGCATCAACTTTAGCCGATAAAGCCTTTGCCTTTTCAGCTGCAAGATCTTTTTTGTCGGTAGCCAAAGCATTTTTAACATCGTAATAAGCAGTTAGGAGCTGATTAAAAGCTGCATCTGTTTTACTTTGTGCGAAAGTTAGTTTTGTAGTTGCGATGGCAATTATTGCCACCATGATCATTATTTTTTTCATGAGATCTTTTATTTTAATACGTTAAAAAAATTAAATTCTGCCCTTAAAAGGTACATGTTTTTGGTATATCGGTTGGTCATGTTTCCAGCTGCCTGAAAACGGTAACCCAAATCAATCCGTGTGGTGCTGTTCAAAATAACCTGGAGTGCAGGCGCTAAATCCAGGTAAGATTGGCCTGTACCAGGATCTGTTTTACCCAGCATTTCAAAATAAACATTAAAGTTCGGCTCCTTATAGTTTTTATATACAATTGGTAAAACCAGATAACCTGATGATAAACTGTAAGAAAACATGTTGTTTGGCCTCGGCATCCCGGCAATTTGCCTGTCATTATTCTCGAAGGCATGCGCATAGCCCAATGTTGCCGATAAGGCCAATTTATGCAAAAGCTGCGTAAATATTAAACCACCCTGAACACCACTATTGTCGCCTTCTAAATTGATATCGCGGGTAAATGTTGGCCGCCTACTCGTACTTATCCGGCCAAAAGCTGCTGCCCTGAGGTGACTATGCGTCTCGTCTATCGATAGGAAGCGGTATTTTGCATATAAGCTTCCGCCTTCCAAACGGTATTTACCGTCCATGTCTGAAAGAAAAGCCTGTGCATGGGCCATCAGGTTTTTATTGAATCCGATCATCACCTCTGGGATGGTACGGCTCACAAAACCGGGATTGTTGAATATGCCCTCGTTGGTAATGCGTACCCCAATTGATTTTGTAGGCATATTGCTTGCCGGTTCGGTAAAAACGTATAGTTCCTGACCAAAAGTATGATTAAAAGCACCAGCCAGAACCAGTGCTAAAATTAATATCCTTTTCATGGCTTAAGAAAGCACTAAATGGTAAACCCGGGTTTTTTTACCGTTAACAACACCCGTGCCGCTTGCATAGGCATCAGAATTAACCGAAGTAGCCTGCTTTTTAAATGCTGCGCCCGAAATGAAATTTTTATCGATAACCGATGCTTTTACAGTACCGTTAAGGGTTTTGTTTTTGGCGTTTATAAAACGGTAAACATTTCCATTCACAATTGCCTGACCTTTATCGTCAACCTTAACCTGATCGAAAGTGAAGTCGGCGGTTAAACCACCTACCGAGAAACCGGCATCCTGAACTTTTTTACGTACCAGATCGAGGTTAATGTCGGCACCTTTTTTAAAGGTAAGCACAAAGATGTTTTTGTTTAGATCTGGTTTTACCGAGTTAATGAAACCTAATGTTTCCAAAGATTTCTGCGTAGCATTAGAGCACATCGAGCAGGTTAATCCGGTAACCTGTAAATCGGCAGTTGATATTTGTTGCGCCGAAGCATTAACGGCGAAGAAAAGCATAATAATGCTGAATAATTTTATCGTTTTCATGATTTTATTGAATTGGAATTAAACAATCCGCCTATCCGACGGAGTTTTTTAATCAGATTTCTAATTCCCGTCACTTCATCCGATAGCTATCAGATCGAAATGATGGGCGCGATAAAATCCTAATTCCTAAAAATACAATTGAAAAGATGCAGGGCAACCCGCGCAGAAAGCGGAGGGGCCTTGTTTGAGATTTTACTGAAAAAATCGGGACTGATGTTCGAGATAAACTCCAGCACCGGTGGGTGGATAAACAGCTGAATAGAAAAAAGCTTTGGCATTTGTATTTGTGCCTCTGCCTGATGACTATCCTTAACTTTTACCGTTACCTGTGTATTTTTGCAGCAGCCGTCATCTTTCTTTTCAGCAGGAATTTCTTTGCAGAATTTGCAGGAAACTTCATTGCTGAAGATTTTTACGTTTGCCAGCTTCCCACCGCAAAAGTGTAAACTTAAAGCCAAACCCATCACACTAACTGCATAGAATACAGCCAAAGAAAGTGCTATTTTTTGTTTGAGCTTCATGATTACAAAGGTAAAGCAAAAAATATCGATTTATAAGGGCATTTATTTATTGAATTTCATTTTTTAGCTTAATTTAGCCTCAAACACCTTTTTGATGAAGAAAATTTTACTATTCCTCTGCACTTTTTCGATGCTTACCGCTTTTGCTGCGAAACCTAAAAATCAATATGTGCGCATTAAAACCGAATATGGCGAATGCATTTTAAAGCTATATAATCAAACACCTTTGCATCGCGATAATTTTCTTAAACTGGTAAAAGAGGGCTACTACAATGGTGTGCTCTTCCACAGGGTGATTAAAGATTTTATGATCCAGGGCGGAGACCCCGATTCGAGAAATGCCAAACCAGATTCTTTATTGGGAGAAGGTGGACCAAAATATACCATCCCGGCCGAGTTTAACGATAGTTTGTTCCATAAAAAGGGTGTTTTGGCTGCGGCCAGAGAAGGGGATGACGTTAATCCACAAAAAGCATCGAGCGGCAGTCAGTTTTACCTGGTACAAGGAAAGGTTTTTACCGATGAGCAATTGAATAATGTAGAGCAAAAGCGCTTGAAGTTTAAATTACCGGAGTGGCAAAGGCAGGTGTATAAAACCATTGGCGGTACACCTCATCTTGACCGCAATTATACGGTTTATGGTGAAATTATTTCCGGATTAGAAATGGTTGATAAAATTGCAGTACTACCCACAGATAAAAATAACCGCCCAAAACAGGATGTGAAAATGGAAATTACCGTTTTGAAGAAAAGGGAAGCGAAAAAAATCGAGAAACAATTGTTACAAGCCTCTTTAAAAGATAAGGTTGTCATGTAGGGCAGAACAGAACCACGAATCGGATTATATGTTTCGCAGCGGTATGGCCAGGATTGGCGACCCGTTCAAACTAAATTTCTACTTAGATATCATTAATTGAATCCAATTACCCGGCATTTATTCAATTAATTTCTAAATTTACCGCCCACAACAATTGAAACTTAACTGATGAAAATCATCTCCTATAACGTAAATGGGATTAGGGCTGCCAGTACCAAAAACTTTTTTGGCTGGTTACAGGCTACCAATGCCGATATGGTCTGTTTGCAGGAAGTAAAAGCTTTACCGGCACAGATCCCCGAAATTATTGCACTTGTTGAGCAGCTGGGCTACCATCATTACTGGTTCCCTGCCGAAAAAAAGGGATATAGTGGCGTGGCGATTTTGTCGAAAATTAAGCCTAACCATGTAGAGTATGGTTGTGGTGAAGAATGGATAGATCGTGAAGGCCGTATTTTACGGGCCGATTTTGACGGTTTCTCTTTAATGAGCCTTTACATGCCTTCCGGATCAAGCGGTGATGAACGGCAGGTTAAAAAGTATGAATTTATGCGCTTTTTTGATGTCTATATCGGAAAGCTTCGCAATCAGATCCCGAATTTAATTGTAAGTGGCGATTATAACATCTGCCATACCGCGATTGATATCCACAATCCAAAATCGAATGCCAATTCATCGGGATTTTTGCCTGAGGAACGCGAGTGGATGCAGTTATTTTTAGATAATGGCTTTATCGATACTTTCCGTCATTTTAACAAAGATCCGCATCATTACACTTGGTGGAGTTACAGGGCCGGTTCGAGGGGCAAGAACCTGGGCTGGCGTATTGATTACCATTTAGCTACCCGGCCAATGGAAAACCGGTTAAAGAACGTAAGGATTTTACCAGATGCCGTACACTCTGACCATTGCCCTGTGCTGTTGGAGCTAGATTAAGTATTTGGTTAACTGGTTAATTGTTTGAACCGGTTAACTGTAACTAACATTCGATTAACCAATTATATAGTTTCAACAATTAACGATCTGGCAAATGCTAATCACCAATATAAAAGGCCTTGTTGGCTTACATCCAAAAAGCAAACTGATGCTCCGCGGCAGCGAACTGAACGATTTACATGTTTTGGAGAACGCGTGGCTCTTAATTGAAAACGATTTGATTAAAGATTTTGGCGAAATGGATTCAATCCCCGCCCATATCTCTAATGTCCCATCTCAAATCTCTGCCAATGGCAGGTATGTTTTTCCTTCCTGGTGCGATAGTCACACCCATATTGTTTTTGCGGCTACACGCGAAGAAGAGTTTGCTATGAAAATACAAGGCAAAACCTACGAAGAAATTGCTGCTGCCGGTGGCGGAATTTTAAACTCTGCCAATAAGCTGCAAAAGGCCACTGAAGATGAGCTGTTCGAAAGCGCCTCGGTAAGGCTTAAGCAAATGATTCTGCAGGGCACAGGAGCTGTAGAGATTAAAAGTGGCTATGGCTTAACGGTTGAAAGCGAAATTAAAATGCTTCGTGTTATTAAACGCCTGAAAGCGAGTTTTCCGGTTCCGATAAAGGCTACCTTTCTGGCTGCTCACGCTTTTCCGGCATTGTATAAAGATGATCATGAAGGTTATATTAATCTCATCATCAACGAAATGCTGCCGCAAATTGCAGCAGAACAATTGGCTGATTACATTGATGTTTTTTGCGAGAAGGGATTTTTCTCGGTAGCCGAAACCGATCGAATTTTAAAAGCAGGTGGTGTGTATGGCTTAAAACCAAAAGTTCACGCCAATCAACTTTCTGTATCAGGTGCTGTTGAGGTTGCGGTATTAAACCAGGCCATTTCAGTCGACCATTTGGAGGAAAGCGACGAAGCAACCATTACGGCCTTACAAAATTCCAGTACCATAGCAACATTACTACCTTCCTGCTCGTTTTATTTAGGTATTCCGTTTGCGGATGCTAAAAGCTTTATCAAGGCCAATTTACCTGTGACTTTAGCAACCGACTATAACCCGGGGTCTACGCCATCCGGAAATATGAATTTTGTAGTTGCTTTAGCTTGTATTAAGCTCAAGATGTTTCCGGAGCAGGCCATTAATGCAGCCACGCTAAATGGTGCGGCCGCAATGGAAATTGGCGAAAATTACGGAAGTATCGCCATTGGTAAAAAGGCCAATTTGTTTATCACCAAACCTATGCCATCAATCGCCTATTTACCTTATAGTTTTGGCGAATCACAGGTAGATCGAGTTATTTTAAACGGAGAAATTTATAATGGACAGCTTTAAAATATACAGTCAGCAAGATATCGACCAACTGGTTATTAACCGGGATGGTGAAACCAAACTTGGCGAAAGGGTAGTGTCATATCCTTCCAATGATGGTGCTGTTTTGACGGCTGTTTTAGCCAATAGCGAAGCTAAGTTTGTGCTATTAGGCATTCCTGAGGATATTGGTGTACGGGCCAATTTTGGCATCGCAGGTGCGGCATCCGCCTGGCGTACAAGTTTGGTTACCTTTTTGAATATTCAAAGCAACCGGTTTTTAAAGGGGGATGAAATTTTGGTCCTTGGTCATTTTGAAATTAAGGAACCGGCAGATTCGTCGGTTGCCGGACTGAGGAAAAAGGTTGAAGAAATCGATAACCTGGTTTATCCGGTAATTGAAAAAATTGTTGCGGCAGGGAAAATCCCAATTGTAATTGGTGGAGGGCATAACAATGCTTTTCCTTTGATTAAGGGGGTTGCTTCGGCCAAAAAGGCACCAATTAATGTGCTGAATATCGATGCCCATGCAGATTTAAGATCGCTTGAAGGAAGGCATAGCGGAAACGGATTTTCTTACGCTTTAAAAGAAAATTACCTGAACCATTATTTGATGTATGGTTTGCATCAGAATTACAATAATGAGGCTATTTTGGATCAGATTGAAACCAATCTGAAGCTTGATGCGGTATTTTTCGAAGATATTTTAACCGGAGGAGTTGATTTTAACGGATTTTTAAGCAAAGTTGAAGGTGCGCCGGGCTTGGAAATTGATGTAGATTGTATTCAGCATGTGCTATCAAGCGCTGAAACACCATCTGGTTTTGCTGCAAACGAGATTCGGAAACTGATTTTGAGCAGTAACAGGCAGTTTGCTTATTTGCATATCTGCGAAGGGGCTACCCGTATGCTAGATGGGCGGGTGAGCAGGTTAACGGCGAAGCTGATTGCGTATTTGGTGAGCGACTTTGTGAAAGCGCAAAAGTAAGTTTAATGTAACTTCATTTTCTGGTGGGGAGATGCTGAAATATCGTTATAGATGTTCAGCTTCGTATTTCTCGCCAGCTTTTAACATGAGTTCAATCTGCTTTAAATCATCGGCAGTCAGCTCTTCCTTCTCTTGCAATTCGAACACGGCAATCATATTGTCTTCGTACTGCTTTTCGGTTTTAATAACGATCTCCTGTGCCATTTTAATTTAAAATTTTATTATTGCTGTTGGTGTTATGCAAAAATCCAAACGGATATCGTGTTCGTTCACATCATCTATTTTTTCAATTGCAGGGTACAAAGATAAGCCTATTTTCTGAGCATTTATATTTTGCAGAAAGCGATCGTAAAAACCCTTGCCATAACCCGCGCGGTAGCCTTGTAAATCGAATGCCAGAAGCGGAACAATAACCAGGTCAATCTCACCCTGATGCAGTTTCCCATTTTGCGGTTCGAGAATCTGATAGGTGTTTTTCTTTAAATCCTCTAAGCCAATATACTCATGATGGGTCATCAGTGCCGTTTCGAAATCGGCTTTGGGTACAATAATCTTAATTTCAGGATGGTTTGTCGTCAGCCAGTCGATCAGCAGGAAGGTATCGGGCTCTTTCTTTTCAGTAATTGACAAGAAGATGTGAATGCTTTTAATTTTGCTAAAATCGAGCGTTTTAAACTGATTTAAGAGCGCTTTGTTAAGCTCTTGATAAGTGGCGTCATCTAATCGCAATCTATCTTTTAACGCTTGTTTTCTGATGTCGGCTTTTAGCATAATCGTAAAGGTAAATATTTTACAGGCCTGTAAGGTTTTTAATTGCAGGTCTAAAAAACGGAAATAAAAAAGCCTCTAAAGATTAAACTTCAGAGGCTTTGGAATACTATTGGTTAAATTACTTTACACGCTCAACGTAGTCGCCGGTGCGGGTATCGATTTTAATTTTATCTCCCTGATTTACGAACATCGGAACTTTAACTTCAACACCGTTTTCAAGCGTAGCTGCTTTTAAGGCGTTTGTCGAAGTGTCGCCTTTAACTGCAGGCTCCGAATAAGTAATTTCAAATTCAGCAAAGTTTGGTAATTGTGCCATAATTGCTTCGTCGCTTTCCATCGAAACAATGATGTTCATACCTTCTTTTAAAAATTTAATTGCCGAACCGAATAAAGTTTTCTCAACGTTAAATTGCTCGTAAGAGTTGTTGTCCATAACTACCAGGTAGTTACCATCTTCATAAAGGTATTGGTAGTCGTTGGTTTCTACACGACAGATTTCTACAGCCTCGTCGGTATTCATACGGGCTTCTACAATTCTACCTGTTTTAATGTTGCGGAATTTACCAGTGTAAAATGCACCACCTTTACCAGGTGTGCGGTGATTCCATTCGTCAACAGTAACCAGTTCGTTGTTTACACGAAGAATGTTACCTGTTTTAATTTCTGATGCTTTAGCCATATGTTGTTATCCTGAATTGGATTTAATATTTCTGTTTTTTGCGTTGGCAAAGGTAAAATTATTTTAATAAAAACCTATAAAGGTTTAAGGCATAAGGCTTAGGGTTTAGTCCGTTGTAAGCCTTTGCTGTTACTATTTTACCCTTTCCATATAATCGCCGGTTTTGGTATCAACTTTAACCTTATCCCCCTGATTAATAAATAAAGGCACCCTTATTTCTGCACCAGTTTCAACAGTTGCATATTTTTGGGCACTGGTAGAAGTATCGCCTTTAACTGCAGGTTCGGTGTAAGTAATTTCAAGCTCAACACTGTTGGGTAACTGGGCTACAATCGGTTCGTCGCTTTCAAATGCGATGGTCACATTCATGCCTTCTTTTAAAAATTTGATTGCATTGCCGAAAAGAAGCTTCGGGATATTGTGCTGATCGAAAGTGTTGTTGTCCATCACCACAAGATAATCGCCATCCTCATACAGATATTGGTAATCGTTGGTTTCTACACGGCAAATAGTAACCTCTTCATCGGTACGGAAACGGTACTCTACAATTTTACCTGTTTTTACGTTCCGCATACGTGACTGATAGAAAGCCCTTAAATTTCCCGGGGTGCGGTGGATGTATTCTTCAACACTTACCAACTCTCCGTTAAAACGAAGTACGTTTCCGCTTTTTACTTCTGATGCCTTTGCCATTTGATAATAAAATATTGTTTTGTCAATTTTTGAATGCCAAAGTTAAAAAAAAGGAATGTAATCCTTAAAGCCGATCGCTCAAAACCTCACAAGTTAGAGCATGTGTAAAAAATATAAGCTGTGAGGTTTGGTGTTTGAAGAAAAATACCTGTATAAAAGAAATGCCTTTGGGAACCACTCCAAAGGCATAATCAACCTAAACCTCAAACTAAACTATGAAAAACTCTTTGCCTTTGAAGGCGTATATTTTGGATTCTGCCAAAGCAGAAATTTAATCTTTTCCTTGAAGAGATAAATTTAATATTTGTTTCTCTTTTTGGTGGTGCAAAGGTAAGAACTATTTTTCAATTACAAAATATTTTTTGAAAAAATTATTTATAATACAAATGTATGACAAAACAGGCATTTTGTATGCTGGGTTTTAGGTATTTAATTTACTTGTAATCAGCAATTTGAATTTGATGATTGCAGAATTCGTATTCCTGAATTTGGTTCGATCCAATTATGGTTAAACGGTCTTTCGCAAAATTTTCAATCAGTTCACGGTACCAATTCATTCCCTGGACGTCTAAATTGCTGGTTGGTTCGTCTAAAAATAAAATTGGTGTATCGGTACAACAGGCCAAAGCTAGTTTGGTTCTTTGTTTCATTCCAGAAGAAAAGTACTTAATTTCTTTGTTTGCTGCTTTTTCAAGTCCAAGGATACTAATCAGGCTTTTGGCATCAACGCCTGACGCAAAGTTTTTAAACTTGAAATGAAAATCAATGATCTCCTTTAAGCTGAAAGTTTCTACCAGTTCTAGGTAGGGGGCAGCTAAACTGATGTGCCTGTAAATGTTTTCTATTGGTATATCGGTACCTTGAGAAAATGAAATCTCTCCTTCAGAAGGGGATAAGCTACCAGTTAATATGCTCAGCAAAGTAGATTTACCAGATCCGTTTGGGCCAAGTATAGCATAACTGTTACCTGCACTAAATTCGGTATTCAGGTTCCTGAAAATCCATTCTTTGTTAAACCTCCGGCCAACGTTGTTTAAGCTTATTTTCATTTATTTGGTATCAAGTGTCGAGTATCAAGTATTGTAGGAGTATTGAGTTGCTTTAACATACAAACACTATTATCAACACCAATATATTGCCCGTAGTTTGAGATAATCTGGTAGCCAGCCTTTTGATACAGGGCTATGGCTTCGGGTTGTTTTTTACCGGTTTCTAAAACGCAGGCGCTAAAACCAATTTCGGTAGCCCAGGTTTCAAGTTCGTTTAAAACGCTGGCTGCAATACCCTGCTTTCTGCTGTCGGGATGAACAAACATCCGTTTTACTTCGGCCTGGCTGGTGGAAAATGGCTTGATTGCGCCACAGCCTACGGGATTATTGTTCTGGTAAGCTACAATCACTTCTTTAATGGCGTCAACTTTGTTGAACTGGGCATAGAAAGCATGTTCATCGCCATCTCTAACGGCTAAATCGCGATCCAACAGGCTAACCAATTTTCTGAAATCGGCATTATCTGAACTGGTTCTGATTAGCGTTAAATCACTCATGAATGTTTATTTTGAGTTTAAGGCAAGGTTTTGCCCTCTGCCTTAAACCTTTCAGCCTTTTACCTTTATTAGCTTCCCATGCCGAAACCCTTCATCACCCCACGGTTAGAGTTGCGGATAAAATCTACAATCTCGTCGCGGATTTCAGTAGGCTTAAATTCGGCTTCGATCATATCCAAAGCTTTGGTTACGTTATTGTGTTTAACGAAAAGTACACGGTAAATTTCCTGTATTTCGTCAATCTGCTCGTTAGTAAAACCTCTTCTTCTTAAGCCAACAGAGTTAATACCTGCGTAAGAAAGCGGCTCGCGTGCAGCTTTAACATAAGGCGGAACATCTTTACGTACTAAGGAACCACCGGTTACGAAAGCGTAAGAACCTACTTTAACAAACTGGTGAATAGCCACCAGGCCTGCAAGTACCACATTATTACCAATGGTAATGTGGCCTGCTAAAGTGGTGCTGTTAGAGAAAATACAGTTGTTTCCTACTTCGCAATCGTGCGCAATGTGCGAATAAGCCTGAATTAGGCAGTTGCTGCCGATCACGGTTTTCCATTTATCTTTAGTGCCGCGGTTAATGGTAACACACTCACGAATGGTAGTGTTGTCGCCAATTTCTGCAGTGGTAATTTCTCCTGCAAATTTTAAGTCCTGTGGTTCGCCGGAAATAACGGCACCTGGAAAAATGCGGCAGTTTTTACCAATACGTGCACCATCCATAATGGTCACGTTCGATCCAATCCAGGTTCCTTCTCCAATTACAACGTCTTTATGTATCACTACAAAAGGTTCGATTACCACGTTTTCGGCAATTTTTGCCTGAGGATGTATATATGCTAAAGGTTGTATCATTATTGAGCGGGTTCTGCTTGTTTAACTTTTGAAATTTGGGCCATCATTTCGGCTTCGACAACGATTTTTTCGCCAACCATACCCACACCTTTCATCTGGGCAATACCCCTTCTGATTGGTTCGAGCAAATCGCAACGGAAAACAATAGTATCGCCTGGAAGCACCTGTGCCCTGAAACGTACGTTATCTATTTTTAAGAAATAGGTTAAATAGTTTCTTGGGTCTGGAACGGTACTTAAAACCAAAATACCGCCAACCTGAGCCATAGCTTCAATCTGGATTACTCCAGGAAAAACCGGCGCACCAGGGAAATGCCCTTTAAAAAACTCTTCGTTCATGGTTACGTTTTTAACGCCCACTACGTGGTTTTTTGATAATTCTAATATCTTATCTACAAATAAAAATGGTTGACGGTGTGGCAAAATGTCCATAATCTGAACCACATCATATAATGGTTTTGCACTTGGATCGTAAACCTTTTGTACTTTTTTGTTTTTCTCTTTTTTAATGGCTGCCTTAATTTTTTTTGCAAAGGCAACATTGGCTGCGTGGCCGGGGCGTGCTGCCATAATATGGCCTTTTAAGTGCATGCCAACCAAAGCTAAATCGCCAATCATATCCAGTAGTTTATGACGGGCAGGCTCGTTCTGGTAGCGTAGCTCCATATTGTTTAATATTCCCTGCGGGGCAACATCTATATCTTTGCGGTTGAAAAGCTTAGCCAAATGACTCAATTCGTCTTTGGTAACTTCTTTATCAACAATTACAATCGCGTTATTTAAATCGCCTCCTTTAATCAGGTTGTGCGATAACTGGTATTCTAATTCGTGCAAGAAACAGAAAGTACGGCACGAAGCGATTTCTTTTTTGAACTCGGCAATGGTGTTAATGCCGGCATGCTGACTGCCTAAAACAGGCGAGTTATAATCAATCATACAGGTAAAACGGTAGTCGTCAAGCGGCATAGCCACAATCTCTACTTTCCTGTCTTCTTCTGTATAGGTAATGTTATGAGGGATGGTGAAGTATTCGCGATCGGCATTTTGCTCTACAGTACCTACTTCTTCCAATAAATCGACAAACTGGATTGAGCTGCCATCCATAATCGGGGTTTCAGGCCCGTCTAATTTGATTAGCACATTATCGAGGTCCATTCCGATCAATGAAGCCATTACGTGCTCAACAGTGCTTACGCTGGCGCCGTTTTGGGTAATGGTAGTTCCGCGCGAAGTATCGGTTACATTATCAGCATCCGCTTCGATAATCGGGTGCCCATCTAAATCGATGCGTTGAAATTTAAAACCATGATTTTCGGGGGCAGGGCAAAATGTTAAAGTAACATTAGCGCCTGTGTGTAAACCAACACCAGATGCTGATATTTCTTGCTTAATCGTTTTTTGTCTAACGTTCATTGTGTAATGTATTCTTTTCCAGTTCAGCTGTAAGCTTTTTCAATTCCTCTTCGAGTGCGTTAATTCTTTTTTCTACATCGGGGAGGTGTTTGAAAATTACCGATGCGCGCATCCAGTTGCGCAATGGTTGGGCAGGACTGCCGTGCCATTGTTTATTTTCTTCTGTAATGTTAAAGTTAATGCCTGCCTGCGCCCCAATTTGGGTGCCTTTGGCTAAGGTTAAATGGCCTGCAATGCCAACCTGGCCACCCACAACACTGTTAGGGCCAATTTTTGTGCTTCCCGAAATGCCTGATTGTGCCGCTAGAACGGTGTTTTCGCCAATTTCTACATTATGGGCAATCTGAATCAGGTTATCGATTTTTGCGCCTTTTTTTACAATGGTCGATCCCATGGTTGCACGGTCTACAGTAGTATTGGCGCCAATTTCTACATCATCTTCAATTACCACATTCCCAATTTGAGGGATTTTATTGTATGTGCCGTCTTTTTGAGGGGCAAAACCAAAACCATCGCTTCCAATAACCGTATTGGCGTGAATTATTACGCGGCTACCAATTACCGAATTGTGGTAAACTTTTACACCCGGGTAAAAAGTAGTGTTTTCGCCAATTTTAGAATGTGCACCAATAAAAACCTGCGTATTTATTTTACAGCCATCGGCAATTACAGCGTGCTCAGCCACATAGGCGAAAGCATCAATAAACACATTCTCCCCAATTTTTGCAGTTGGGTGCACGAAAGCCATTTTATCAATACCCGTTTGTGTGTTTTGTGCATTTACTGCTTCGTTGTATTTATCCAGCAGGATAGTAAAAGCGCTATATGGATTTTCTACACGCACCAAAGTGCTGGTGTAGGGCTGGGTTGGGGCAAAATCTTTAGATACGATTACAACTGATGCCTGAGTAGAATACAAAAAGTTTTCGTACTTAGGATTGGAAAGAAAAGACAAAGAGCCTTCCTTTCCGTCTTCTATTTTAGAGAGTTCGGTAACGGCTACGTCGGGGTTACCATCTATGGAACCGTTCAGAAACTGACTTATCTGCTTGGCAGTAAATTGCATCGTACAAAGGTAAATGTTAAATTGATATGAACAAAAAAACCTGCAACGGTTAAGCTGTGTATATTTTACACAATAATAAGACTTAAAACGGCAGTAAAAGTTAAATATTTTGTTAAATAAGCTTAAATGCCCCTGGGGTAACAGAGTATATATTTTTCTACTGTTTTTTGCAATGATTCGAGATTTGATAAATCCGAAGCTTTTGCGATATCAACAATGGTGTTATTTTTCATTAAAATCTTAATATTGCCAACGCCGGCATTGTATGCGCGGTTTTGTATCGTATCGGTAAAAACAAAATAACGGGCTTCTTCGGGCTTAATTCCGAGCAGGTTAACCGCTGCATCCTGTAAAAATGCCAACCGATCGGCCTTTTCCATTTCATTGCCCATTTCTACTTTGTACAGGTTACGCGAGGTAAGCATATTACAAAGGGTTGATAAAATTTTATCGGGATGCTTTACCCAAACTTTAACAGCCGCATAAATGTCCTGATCATCAAGGTTGGTAAAATGTTCGAGGTTTTCATGCTGTTCAAAAAAGTTGCCCTCGTTAATGTTATGCTTTAAAAAATGATTTAACGATGGTGAAGCAAATAAATCTTCGCCTCTGCCCGATAGCTCTTTGGCCCGTTCAAGCAATTTCACTAAAATCATCTCGCCTGCAATAACGGTTTTATGAAGGTAAACCTGCCAGTACATCAGCCGGCGCGCTATCAGAAATTTCTCGATAGAGTAAATCCCTTTTTCTTCGATAACGAGATCATCATCATGAACGTTAAACATTTTAATGATGCGGTCGAAACTGATTACCCCCTCACTTACACCCGTAAAAAAGCTATCGCGGTTTAAATAATCCATCCGGTCTAAATCGAGCTGGCCCGAAATTAACTGGTGTAGAAACCGTTTGGGGTAGGTACCGTTAAAAATTTCAATGGCATGTGTTAAACGGCCCTCAAAATGGATGTTGAGGTCGTTCATCAGCTTTACCGAAATATCTTCGTGCTTAATACCGGTAACCAGCGAATGCTCGAGTGCATGCGAAAAAGGACCATGACCAATGTCATGCAGTAAAATGGCCAAAATGGCCGCTTCTTCTTCTCTTTCGGTAATGTCATGTCCTTTGCTTCTTAGCAAACCAATAGCCAAACACATTAAATGCATGGCACCCAGGGCATGATGAAAACGGGTGTGCAATGCGCCCGGATAAACCAAATGGGTCATGCCCAGTTGTTTAATGTAGCGCAGCCGCTGGAAATAGGGGTGCGATATTACATCGTAAACTAAGGCCGATGGTATGCTTATGAAACCGTAAACCGGATCATTTATGATTTTCTTCTTGTTCAATCGTTAAAAATAGTTAAATAGACAGATACGGTACAAAAATTGCTATTTTTATTTAGAGTTTGATTTACCTGCCAAAATAAAAAGGCAATACATACCTATTTTTACATAAACATGCAAGAAACTAAGATATTATGGGCCGACGATGAAATCGACCTGTTAAAACCACATATATTATTGTTAAATGATAAAGGTTATAATGTAACCACATTTACCAATGGGAACGATGCGCTTGAAGCATTCGGAAAATCACATTTCGACCTTGTGTTTTTAGACGAAAACATGCCGGGGATGAGTGGGATTGAAACGCTTGGGGCCATTAAAAACCTGAATCCGGACGTGCCGGTGGTACTCATTACCAAAAGTGAGGAAGAAAACCTGATGGAAGATGCCATTGGGAGTAAAATTGATGATTATCTGATTAAGCCGGTTAACCCGAAACAGGTGCTGCTTACCATTAAAAAGCTGATTGATAACAAGCGTTTGGTAAGCGAGAAAACATCAATGGCCTACCAGCAGGATTTCCGCCGTTTGGGCATGACCCTTGGCGATAAGCTGAGCTACGATGAGTGGGTAGACGTTTACAAAAAGATTGTTTTCTGGGAACTGGAGCTGGAAAAGCTGGATGACCCGCAAATGCATGAAATTTTAACCATGCAGAAACAGGAAGCCAATACCCAGTTTTCGAAATTTGTTGAAGAGCATTATTTAGGCTGGATTAAGGAAAAAGATAAAGCCCCGTTGTTTTCGAACGAGCTGTTAAAGAAGAAGGCTTTCCCGCACATTAACGAAACTACCCCTGTGTTTTTTATCTTGATCGATAATTTACGTTACGACCAGTGGAAAATCATTAACCCCTTAATTTCGGAGTACTTCCGTATTGATGAGGAGGATATGTACAGCAGTATTTTGCCAACGGCAACACAGTATGCCAGAAATGCTATCTTTTCGGGCTTAATGCCTTTGGATATGGAAAAACGTTTCCCTCAGCTTTGGCAAAATGATGATGATGAAGGCGGAAAGAACATGCATGAAGAAGCCTTTCTGGCCGATAACATTAAACGCACTTTACGCAGGGACTGCAAATTCAGCTACAATAAAATTTTAACTTTTGAACAGGGTAAGGATTTGGTAGACCAAACCAACAACCTGTTGCAAAATGATTTTAATGCCATTGTTTTCAACTTTGTTGATATGCTGAGCCATGCGCGTACCGATATGCAGATGATCCGCGAGCTGGCCAACGATGACGCTGCCTATCGCTCGTTAACCTTATCGTGGTTTGAGCATTCGCCGCTTTGGGATTTATTGAAAAAGATATCGCAGAAAAAGGTTAAAGTAATCATCACCACCGATCATGGTACCATTCGCGTTAAAAAGCCCGTTAAAGTTATTGGCGATAGAAGCACCAATACCAATTTGAGGTATAAACAGGGCAGAAACCTGAACTTTAATGCTAAAGATGTTTTCCTGATTAAAAATCCGCATGATGCTATGCTACCAAAAATCAACATCAGCAGCAGTTATATTTTTGCCCGCGAAGACAGTTATTTCGTATATCCCAACAATTACAACCAATTTGTAAATTACTATAACGAAACCTTTCAGCACGGGGGGATTTCACTCGAAGAGATGATCATTCCGGTGGTAACTTATTCGCCGAGATAAAACGCCTGTTACCAGAAAAAGCCCAATCTACAAGTTGGGCTTTTTTTTTGCCCTGCCCTGCAATTATTCATATGGCTCAGATACCGCCCCGTTGTTGCTACCAAATGGGTATCAGCAAGACCTTAACAAGGCTTGCTCCCGACCTAAATGTTGGCTTAAATTCGCTTTTTAGGTAAACAGGAGGTAACGCCAGGGTAACCATGGGGTTAACATGGTACCAATAAAGGGTAAACAACAGGTAAAGGAAGGGTAAACAGATATTAACTTTTTTTTGGCTTTTAGCGCTGATATTAAGAAATCAGTAAAAGCAATTTATTTATGTATTACTTTTGCCTTTATTTTTTTAGCATGGAAATTACAGTAAATGGTTTATCAGATTTACCTCAGGTAGCCGAACAGCTTTTAGCCTTCGCCGGTAAAGAAAAGATTTTCATTTTTGAAGGTGAGATGGGCGCAGGAAAAACGACCTTTATTAAGCACTTTTGTGCCCACTTAGGCATCGAAGACGTAGTTTCCAGTCCAACCTATTCTATCGTAAATGAATACGTAAGTCCTAACGGATCGGTTTACCATTTCGATTTCTACCGGATTAAAGATATTCGCGAAGCTTACGATCTTGGCTACGAAGAATATTTTTACGGAGGGGGCATTTGCCTGATTGAATGGCCGGAGCGGGTAGCCGAGTTATTGCCCGAAAATTATATCAAAGTTGAAATTAGTGTGGTAGACGAAAATGAACGATTGTTTAGTCTTTGTAAGGTATAACAATTAGTTATCAATTAATTAACAGATTTTCCTTACCTTGAACAACCTAAAACTACCAAAATATTAATTCAACATGGCTACAGGATTACGCGAAGGAATGGCCGATATAGCTCGTCAGGGTTTATTGCAAACACAAGAGGCAAAACTCGAAACCAGAAATAAAAAGAACAATCTATATATCGGAATACCCAAAGAAATTTCTTTCCAGGAAAATAGAATTGCTTTAACCCCGCTTTCTGTTGCCTTGCTGGTAAATAATGGCCACCGTGTAGTCCTTGAAAGTGGTGCCGGTATCGGAGCCAATTTTACCGACTCTGAATATGCAGAACAAGGTGCTAAAATAACCTACAACAAAAAAGAGGTTTTCGAAGCCGATATTCTGGTAAAAATTGCGCCGCCAACATTGGAAGAAATTGACATGATGCACAAGGGGCAAACACTGCTTTCTTCTTTACAGACCGGTACCTTAAAGCAGGATTACCTGAAAGCATTGATGCATAAAAAAATTAATGCCCTGTGTTTCGAAAACCTGCGCGATGAAGGTAATGTGTTGAGTGTGGTGCGGGCCATGAGCGAAATTGTAGGTTCGACATCGATTTTAATTGCTGCAGAGTACCTGAGTAATGTTACCGGAGGCAAAGGTTTAATGTTAGGAGGCTTTACCGGAGTTCCACCAACCGAAATTGTAATTTTAGGTGCTGGTACGGTGGGCGAGTATGCTGCAAGAACCGCTTTAGCCCTGGGGGCAGAAGTAAAGGTTTTTGATAGCTCTATTTACCGTTTACGCCGTTTACAAAATAACCTGGGCAGCCGGGTTTTTACCTCGGTAATGCAGCCTATTGTGCTTAATAAAGCCATTGTAACCTGCGATGTGGTAATTGGTGCCATCAGGGCAACCCACGGCCGCAGTCCCTGCATTGTAATGGAAGAAACCGTTGCCCGCATGAAACCCCATTCGGTGGTTATTGATGTAAGTATTGATCAGGGAGGCTGTTTCGAAACTTCCGAAGTAACCAACCATACCAATCCGGTTTTCCGCAAATATGATGTAATTCATTATTGTGTGCCTAATATTGCTTCCAGGGTGCCTAGAACAGCATCTTATGCGCTAACCAATATTTTTGCGCCAATTTTATTGGATATAGGTGAATTGGGTGGATTGGTGAACATGGCCTGGAACAATCCGGGTATCCGCGAAGCGCTATACATTTATCAGGGCAATTGTACCAATAAAGACCTTTCGGATATGTTTAACCTGCCTTTTAAAGATCTGGAATTACTGGTTGTTTCGAATCAGTAGGTCATAATCCGTCATTTCGAGCGGAGTGTAACGCAGCCGAGAAATCTACCTTCATAGATCTCTCCCCGCCTGTACGGGCAGGCATTCGCTTCGCTTCAGTCGAGATGACGATCCTTTTATTGGAGTCTGTTCGATGTTAGAAAAACGATGAAGCAATCTAAATATAACCGTTTATGAAGTTCAGTGTATTGATATTTTTTCTCCTTATCGCTGTTTCGGCCTCCTCCCAAAACAAACCTATCGCAACGAAGAAACTAGTCGTGGTTAGCGCCTATACCCAATATCAGGCCTCAGTAAAATCGAATCCGAACAACGAACTGGTAGAGATTAAAAAAGCGATCCCCAATATTGCGCTCGATATCCGTTATGCTACTAAAAATAACTTTATGCAGCAAGTAATGTATAAACAGGCAAGGGCCTTTGCAAGGAAGCCTGTGGTAGAGGCATTAAAGAAAATTCAGCAGGAGTTGAACAAAAAAGGCCTTGGTTTAAAAATATTTGATGGTTACCGCCCTTATGCCATTACGGTTGAGTTTTATAAAAAAGCGAGCGATAAGAACTTTGTGGCTAATCCGTCCAAAGGCTCCAAACATAACAGGGGCTGCGCTGTAGATTTAACCCTTATTAACTTAAAAACAGGCAAAGAGATACCTATGCCTACTCCGTATGATAGCTTTTCGGCGGCTGCGGCTGCTAACTATGAAAAGGTATCGCCTCAACAAAAAAAGAACCGCGATTTACTAATCGGCACTATGGCCAAACACGGGCTTAAGGTTTTAGAAAATGAATGGTGGCACTACGATTTCGTGGGTTGGAAAAACTACAACCTGATGGATATTCCCTTTGAAAAGCTTTAAAGGTTCAGTAGTTCATTGGTCATTTGTTGATTGGGCTAGATGCCAAATGTAGATCTGAGTCAGCTGGGAACATCCGACTCGACTCTAAAAACTGTTAACTCCCAACTACAAGTGGTGTGGCCTACCGTACTGGTCTTTCTTTACACGCGCTTTGTCGTCTTTTACCGTTAAGTGAAAAATGTAGTCGTAATCATCGTCGGTGAGCATTTCCATTGGCCTTTTACCGCCAAAAGCCTCAATAATTTCTAATACCGTATTAGAGTGGGCTGCCACAATAACCGTTTTTCCACTGTAATTTTTCTTAACCGAATCCACCAGTGATTTAGCGTCCTTATAATCTACAACTTTTTGAACGATTAAAGAATCTAAGGTTTGGTGGGTTCTTTTAAAAGGAGTACTGAAAGCTACATCGAACTTTACTTTCTTTAGATAGGTGGCGAGGTCGCCGGCCCTGATTCTGCCTTCATCTGACAGGCTCGGGTTCGTATCTTGTGGGTTCGATTTATCTTTTTCTGCATGCCTCACAATCCAAACATCGGTAGTTTGCGCCAAAACAGAAGTGGAGAGGATAAATAGCAGGGGCAGGAAAAGGAATAGTCGTTTCATTTTATAAAGATTAAAAAATATTGCGAGACCCTATGCATTAATACTGCTAATTAATTTTTCGATATCGGCTTTTTCGTGCCAGCTGCTTAATACAATCCGGTTAATGGGAGCACTGGTTGGGTTAGGGTACGGAAAGGATGAAATCAGAATCTGCTGCTTGAAAAAGTGCTGCTCAATTTGTTGGTCGTAAGTTAAGAAAGCAGGGAACCCGGGCTCGTATTTCCACGTGGAACTTAAGCTACCAGCCAGTAAATCAATATTCTGCTGGAGCTTTTGCCAGGCAGCCTGATAAATTTCTCCGGCCTTGGTGAAGGCGTAGAGACCTGCGGCAGCCGGGGGAGAAGCCCCAACAAAAACAGGGCTTTTTTTAAGCTGGCCGATTATTTTCTGCGAGCCTAAAACAATACCGGCATCTATACCCAGTGCTTTAGCCATCGAGGCCACCACAACATATTCAGTATTGGGCCGTTCGGGTAGACCAGAGTACGCACTTAACCCCCCATTGTTTACACCTATGCCGTGCGAATCATCTACAATTACCACCAGTTTTTTACTGGCATCGATATCGTTCAGGAAAGTAAAATCGTAAATCTCGGGTACAAGGTTGTTCATCGAATTGCTGATGAGCACCCAGTTTTGTTCGGTCGAAGCATTAATCCTTTCAACAGTTTCTGCTTTCCAGGCTGTAAAAGAATCAGAAGAGGAGGGTTGCGCATTTAGCCAAAGCGAAGGGTGGGCTGCCGGGGCATAACTTACCTGGCCCAGGTTGGCTAAGGCCCTAACTGTAAGCTGTGCGGCTAAATATCCGCTCGAGGTAATCAGCGCTGCTGCTGCACCATAACGCGCTGCTGCTACTTTTTCGGCCTCATCATAAATGCCAAGCTGAATATTATTGGTGCGGCTTGTACCATTATTTAAGCCAAGTTTGTTAATCCCTTCAATATATAACTTAATAAAATCGGTGTTTTTTGGAATGCCCAGATATGCGGTGCCGCCAAAATACAGGTAACTTTTTCCATCAACAGCTATTTTGTTGCTTAGGGGCTGATTTATCGCTTTAAATGCCGTGTTCATGCGCTAAACCTAAAAATTGTCGTGTATATAAGTAATTATCCTAACCATTTCTGCCCGTACCTCGGCTGTTGGCTTAACAAAGCCATTGTTCATAAAAGCATAAATGTAGGTTTTACCTTTTTTGGTTAAAACATAACCACTTTGGTTATGTACACCACCCAGCGAACCTGTTTTGCCAAATACAAAGGGCTTATCGGTTTTAGGGTAGGCATTTTTCAAAGTGCCACTCTTTCCACCTGCAGGTAACATATTAAAAAGTTTTTCGGGGTTATTTACCAAACTGTAAATCGAATCGAGCAGGTACACGTTATCCCTCGGGGTAAATAAATTTTGGCGCGACAGGCCTGAACCATCCACCCATTTTACCTTATCGGGTAAAAATGAAAGGTAGTTTTTGGTTATGTGCTGAATGGCTTTAACTGTGCTTAAAGTATCGCCAATCTGGTTGGCACATACCAGCAATAAATGTTCGGCTATAAAATTATCGCTCGGTAACATCATGTGTTTTAAAACCGAATCGCGTTTTGCACCAGGTAAAGTTTTAGCATTAGCTGGTATTTTAAGGTTAACCAGACCAACTGATTTGTGCAAGGTATCTGATAGTATTTCTACAGTAAGCTGCGGACTGGTTTTATACGGGTTTTGCTGGTTGTAGCCCGGCTTTGCTGCTACCGCAGGATAATGAAAAGTGTTGGTCAGGAAATCGCGGCTTACCTGGAAATTGCCAGAGGTTTTAGTAGAGTCGATTTCGAAGCAGGAGCTAAAAACCCGGGGTTCGATGTTGATTTTATTTGGGCCAGCATAGGTGGAGGTAACCATATTGTCCATAATGGGCAGCTCGGTAATTTCGGGCTGGTAGTAAAAATCGTAATCATCCCACGACCACCCGTCGCCAAAAAAACTACCCGAATAACGACCGGGGGCAAAGAACAGCTTTTTGTTTGATGCTAGGAGGAAATTATAGGCCGATTTATCTTTTATGGCAAACTGCAAAAATGAAGGATCTCCGGTTCCCCAAAAAATCAGTGAGTCATTCCGCTCTATATATTTTAAGGCAGGCATCACATCGGGCAACATTTTTAAACTCGCAAAAAAGGTATAGAGTTTGGTATTCGAGGCAGGGGTAAAATATTTATCTGCATCCCGCTGAAAAACCATCTTTTTATTGGTCGGATTGAAAAGAGCAAAACCAACCTGGTACTGTTTAATTGCTTCCGACTTTTTAAAGGTTCTGGCTACTTTTTTAGCTATCATTTTATCGGTAGAACAGCCGCTAAACAGGCTTATACATATTGCAATGGCAAGAAAAAAAGTATATGTTTTTTTTAAAGGGAACATGTTCTAAATTTAGGGAAGCACAATTATCAACTAATTTATTAAATTTAGTTAAATGTTAGCCAAGTATAGCCCTGTTGTAATAATCTGTTTACGCAAGTTGATTATTTGCCTGGGCCTGGTTTTGACTATTTTTCAGGCAACTGCCCAGGAGTTTGCTTTCAGGCGGAACCAGCAGAAGCAATCTATTACCTTTAAATGCATTAAAAATCTGATTGTTGTTCCGCTCTATGTAAATGGAAAAGGACCTTACGATTTTGTTTTAGATACTGGCGTGGGGCCTATGATTGTTACCGACCCTTCAATTATCGATTCGCTGAATTTTAACATGCTCCGCAAAATTAAAGTCTCGGGTTTGGGTATCGAAACGGTCGAAGCTTTTGTTTCGCAAAATATTACCGCCCGCTTGGGGAATGCGGTGATGGATCATGTGCCTACGGCCATTTTAAAAGAAGATCTTTTTAATTTATCCGGGCATTTGGGGATTAAGATTTATGGCTTAATCGGCTATAATTTTTTTAACAGCTTTGTGGTTGAGATCAGGTATAACGAAAACAGGATTATTGTGCACAATTATGGCACAAAGATCAAATATCGTGGAGAAAAAATACCCATTGTAGTCGAAAACCAAAAACCTTACCTGATGGCTACTATCGAAATTCCGGATGGCGGAACCATTAACGCCAGGTTTCTGATTGATACAGGAGCCAGTCATGCCTTATCGCTCGAAACCCTCGGTGGAGAAGCATTTCCACTGCCGGCCAAAACCATTAGTGCCAATTTAGGGATGAGCCTTAGCGGTCAAATTAAAGGCTATGTGGGTAGAGTGCGCAAGTTTAAATTAGGCGATTATACTTTTAAAGATGTTGTGGCCGGTTTTCCCGATTTTAAAACCATTTCAGATAAAATTGATCTCTCCAAACGGAATGGAAATCTGGGTGCCGACCTGCTCCGTAAATTTAACCTTCAAATTAATTACGAACAGGGCTTTATCTACATTAAACCAAACAGTTTTAGCAAGCAACCCTTCGAGCACGATATGGTTGGTATGGTGATTTATTTAGACCAGAAAGAATACAAAAGATTACTGATTGGCGAAATAGACCCCAATAGCCCGGCAGAACGGGCAGGCCTTTGCCAGGACGACGAAATTATAGGTGTAAACTTTAAAAGCGTTGACGCTTATTCTTTGAACGATCTTACCGAGCTGTTTAAATCGAAGGCCGAGCGGAATATCATTTTTGAAGTATATCGTGATAAACAAGTGTTCTTTAAAGTGGTAAAATTGGAGAAACGAATTTAATTGAACGTAATTTTCCGGTTACATAGTGCTTGGCTTGTAACAAGCCTTTAACTTTAACCTCTTAATTGCCAAGCAAACTAACTTTTAATTGCACATGAAGAAAAACTTTAAAATACTTGCTTTAGCAGGTATTGTAGCACTTGGTGTAGCCGCAACGGACTCGGTATACGCCCAGAAGACTCCTAAAAAAGGTAAAGGCGCAACGCCTGCCACACCACCAGCCGCTGCTGCTGCAGCCCCTAAAAAAGAGGGCATAAAACCATTCTCAGAAATCATTACTGCAAAAGCAAGAACCACCAATGGCTTGTTTAAAACCCATAAAGTTGATGATAAATGGTATTTCGAAATTCCTGATTCGATGATCAACCGAGAAATGCTTGTAGTTACCCGTTTGGCTAAAGTACCGGCAGGCGTTAAAGTTGGCAACCAGCAATATGGTGGCGAGCAGCTTAACGAGCAGGTTTGGAAATGGGAGCGCAGAGGTAAACAGGTTTTCATCCGTGTACCAAGCTACTCAACCAAAGCTGATCCAAATAGCGACATGTACGAATCAGTTCAAAACTCTAATCTTGCGCAGATTTTGGCCAGTTTTGAAATTAAAGCTTATAATAAAGACACTACAGGTGTAGTAATCGATGTAACTGATTTTTACAATGGCGATGTAATGGCCATCGGTGCTACCGATCAGATCCGTAAAGCCTATAAAGTTACCATGTACGATGCTGGTCGCTCGTATATCGATACTGTTAAAACCTTCCCGATCAATGTGGAGGTAAAAACAGCTAAAACTTACCGTGCAGCCGAATCGCCAACTGATAGCAGCAACGGAGCGGTTACTTTCGAGTTTAATACCTCGATGCTGTTATTGCCAAAAATACCTGTTAAAGCCAGAATTATGGATAACAGGGTAGGTTTCTTTGGCCAGTCGCAGATTGATTACGGTAGCAATGCACAAAAGGCAGAGCGTACCGCTTATATTCACCGCTGGAACCTGGTACCTAAAGACACCAACGCGTACAAACGTGGCGAATTGGTAGAGCCGGTTAAACCTATCGTAATTTATATCGATCCGGCAACGCCTAAAAAATGGGTGCCATTCTTAATTCAGGGTATTAACGATTGGCAGGTAGCTTTCGAAGCCGCTGGTTTTAAAAATGCCATTATGGGTAAAGAAGCTCCAACTGCACAGCAAGATCCTCAGTTTAGCGTAGAAGATTCGAGATATTCAGTGGTACGTTATTTCGCTTCAGATATTGCAAATGCTTACGGTCCGCACATTAGCGACCCACGTACCGGACAGATTTTGGAAACACACATTGGCTGGTACCACAACGTAATGAACTTATTGCGCAACTGGTATTTTGTACAAACTGCTGCCATTAACCCTGAAGTACGTAAAGCTAAATTTACAGATGAGCAAATGGGTGAGTTAATCCGTTTTGTTTCTTCGCACGAGATTGGCCACACTTTAGGTTTGCCGCACAACTTTGGTTCGAGCTATGCTTACCCTGTTGATTCGTTACGTTCAAAAGCATTTACTGATAAACATGGTACAGCCCCATCTATTATGGACTATGCTCGTTTTAACTACATTGCCCAGCCAGGTGATGGTGTAACCAAACTGCACCCGCAAATTGGCGAGTACGATAAATGGGTTGTGAAATGGGGATATTCATGGATTCCGGGGAATAAAACTGCTGAGCAGGAAAAGGAGATCCTGGATCAATGGACTTTAAAAAATGCAGGTAATCCATTGTACTTCTACGGCCGTCAAGGTACTTCATTAGATCCACGTTTACAAAGCGAAGATTTAGGAGACAATGCCATGAAAGCCAGTACTTATGGTATTGCTAACTTAAAACGCATTTTACCAAATGTAGAAAAATGGACTTACCAGAAAGGTAAAGACTATAGCGATTTAAAAGAGATTTACACAGAGATTGTTGGTCAGTTTAACCGTTATATGGGCCATGTATCTACTAATGTGGGTGGTTTAAGCGAAAACTTTAAAACTTACGAACAAAAAGGAGCAGTTTATGCTTACTTACCAAAAGCAAAACAAAAAGAAGCTGTTACTTTCTTTAATCAGCAGTTATTTACTACACCACTTTGGTTAATCAGCAACGACCAGTTGAGCAAGTTCGATAATGGTGTGTTGTTAAACCGTATTAAAAGTGTTCAAACCAATACCCTTGCTAACCTGTTATCACCTTCGCGTATTGCACGTTTGTTAGACAACGAAACTAAAAACGGTGCGGCTAAAGCTTATACTTTACCAGAACTGTTTACTGATTTAAGATCATCGGTTTTTGTTGCAGGCAGAGCAGATGCGTTTAAACGTAACTTGCAACGCGCATACGTAGATCGTTTACAGGATTTAATGACTAAAGAAAACGAGCTTCCTATGGGCTTCCCGGCTGATTACGCAGCAAGTTATGGTTTAACACCAATCAACGTTGGCTTATCAGATATCAGACCATTGGTTAGGGTAGAGCTTAAAACATTATTGGCTACTACAAAAGCAAGAGCTGCAGCGGGTGATGCCATTACCAAAGCACACTACGAAGATTTAAGCATCAGGATTAAAGATATTTTAGATCCGAAAAAATAATAATAGTAGGAGTGAATTAAAAAATGATTGAATTGCAATTTGCCATTCAATCATTCAAAAATCTCTCAATCAGAAATAAAAAAAGGAGCGATCATTAAGTTGATCGCTCCTTTTTTGGTTTTGTATAATTCTTGATGCTTTAAGTTAAACACACATCTGTTTTTTATTTTTAGCGCAAAACGGAGTTATGCTTAAAAAACTATTGTTTGCATTTACTTTATTTACAACCAGCTTATCAGCTTTCGGCCAAAACGCGGATTCGTTAACTGTTGTAAAAACCAAATGGCAAAGAACCAGAGTGGCCAGGCAAGTTAAATTATTTCAGCATCATTTTAACGGGCAAAACCTCTTTGGAGCCAATCAGCACATTTCTTTTTTAGAAATTAAAAATACCGGACGGAAAGCTATTTTTGCAATTGGAGCAGAAGAAAAGCAACTGATTACCACCAGCGACTTCGGATTACGCGATACCGCGCTGGCAGCCATAAACGGAAATTTCTTTGATGTTAAAAATGGTGGATCGGTTGATTTCGTTCGCGTGAAGGGAAAAACCATTAATACCAACCATTTAGCCGTAAATGGCAATAGGGCAAGGCACCAGTAGGCCGGAGTGGTAATCGAGAAAGGTAAATTAAGCATGGTAAAATGGGATGGGAGCACAGACTGGGAAAGCCAGCTTACAGCTGCTGATGTTTTATTGAACGGTCCGCTCTTAACGTTCAATGACATTGATGAAGGATTGGATACCGCTGCTTTTAACCGTTTGCGCCATCCGCGTACCTGTTTGGGCATAAAACCTAATGGCCATGTTATTCTGCTAACCATTGATGGTCGCAATGCCGAATCGGCAGGCGTTAGCCTGTTCGAGCTTACCCGGCTCATGCGCTGGCTGGGTTGTACCAGTGCTATTAATTTTGACGGAGGAGGCTCCACTACGTTATGGGTAAATGGCATGGGCACTAATGGTGTAATTAATTACCCTACCGACAATAAAAAGTGGGATCACGAGGGACAGCGTAAGGTAGCCAATGTAATATTAGTGAAGAAAAATAAAACTTAAAGGGCTTCTTGGATAATTACTTATTTTAGGGGCATATTTTTTATTGCAATGTTTAAAAACACTTTATACTTTTTCTTTTTTGTGCTGTGGCTTTCCTCGTGTAAGTTTGGCTCTAAAACCAGCGACCCAACCTTACGCGATTTTACTTTCGAGCCCGTTAAAGGAATCCGTTATGAAGAAGTAAAGCGGAGGTTTAAAGATGGACTTTCTTTTAATACTGAAGGGTTTATGCAGAAACCTTCGTGGATAATCGAGGTGGTTAAAGAAGACACCATGTCGGCATGGAGCCCGCAGAAGCAGAGAATGCAAAATTTTTACCTGCAATACGATCACGGGAATGTGTACAATTTCGCTGCCGAGTTCTTCAAGGTGAAACACATCAGTAAGGATAGTTTGGTTTTTCAACGCGTTCAGGTTGATGGAAAAGTGATTGCTGCTGATGTACGTTCGGATGTAAACATGACCTTTTATGCCCAGGATTACATCAAAAACAAACTGAAAACAACGGCTAAAGAATTACAAAAGCCTACTAAAGCCGATACTACTTTTATCGAAAAACGCGCAGCCCAGGTAAATGCGAATAGCGACACTGCATTTGCGGCTACCGATCCGGTTCAGTTTATATCCAAAAGCAAAATTGCACGGGTTGAGAAAATCAGCACCGTAGATCGGGCGAACAACAGAACCGAGGCTTACGATTACATGTTTCCGCAATATATTATCAGAATAGACCGTGCATATAAAGATTTCGCCTATCAAGTTGCTGCCGTTGTAGATTTTCAAGGCGGTATACATGTTAAGACAATTTATAACGTACTTCCTGAAAATGCCGTGGCCAAGAAGAAGGTGGCTCAGGGGATTGCGGATATCTATGTTCGAAACCTTTTTGATGTGGCTCCCGGAACAACTTTAGGCGTGCCGCATAACAGCGAAATTACTTTAACAATAATTGGTAAGGCAATTAAAAAGCCTTAATAATCTGGTATTTACAAAATTTTAACGTTAAAAAAATGTTAAAATTTTATTTTGATTTTAAAAATTAAAACTTACCTTGCATTCTTAATTTTAATACTTAATACAATGCAAGAAGGCACAGTAAAATTCTTCAATGTAACTAAAGGTTTTGGCTTTATCATCCCTGCGAATGGCGATAGCGAAATTTTTGTTCATTCAACAGGTCTTATCGACGAAATCCGTGAAAACGACAAAGTACAGTACGAAGTTGCTAACGGTAAAAAAGGCTTAAATGCCGTTAATGTGAAAGTAATTTAATTTATTTATCATATTTTCAGATGGGCTGCTCTCTTGTGATGGCAGCCTTTTTTATTTTTGCTCGTATTTAGCTTCCGTTTTATTTTTATGGTCCACTACTTTATTATTCCCGGTTTGGGTAATTCAGGCCCCAACCATTGGCAAACGCATTTCGAAAAACTTGGCGATCATTTTACGCGCATTAACCAGCAGGAGTGGGATGCTCCCAGCAGCCTGGATTGGATCGAAACTATTGACAAGGCCCTTGAAGATTATGATTTATCGACCGTAGTTTTAATCGGGCATAGTTTGGGCTGTACGGCCATCGCTAACTGGGCAAAGCGTTACCAAAAACACGTTAAAGGTGCTTTACTGGTTGCCCCCAGCGATCTTGATGCACCGAAATATACTTTCCCAACAGTTGGTTTTGACCATGTTCCACTCGATAAAATTAACTTTAAAACGATAGTAGTAACCAGTGCCAACGATGAGTGGGTAACTTTAGAAAGAGCCACGTTTTTTGCACAGCATTGGGGCAGCGAACTGATTAATATCGGCAATGCAGGCCACATTAATGCCGACTCTGGCTTTGGCGTATGGCCGGAGGGGCTGGAGATTTTGAAAGCTTTGTAAAGTACAACCGTTATTTACGCGCAGGGGAGCGTCATCTCGACTGAAGCAAAGCGAAACGGAGAGATCTATGCTAGATTTAGCTCCGCTAAGCACCAACGTGGTTCGCTATTGGGGCCGCTCGAAAAGGCGATTGCAGCCTGGTTATTTATGCACCTTCTTCCTCAAAAACTGATCAAGAAGGATTAAGCCAATAACCAAATCAACAAATAAGAAAGTATATAGTGTGGTTGGTGTAATGTATCGGTTCAGATTAATGTTGAACTTATCGGGTAGGGTAAAGCTAGCAAAACTAGCTTTGGCCTCATAAAATACATAGCCTAAAATGCCCAAAAGCGAAAGCACAAAGAAACCGCTTACCGCATAAATAATTCCAGAGTTTACCTTTGTTTTTAAGGCAACGGGTGCAGGTTCAGCCGCAATGATTTCCATTACATTCCGCGTGAAAGACATAGAGGGTTCATCCAGATCAAGCGAGCCTAAAACTGAGTTAAGTTTTAAGAGATCTTCGTATTGTGCGTTAATTTCCGGATCAGATGCAATTTTTTCTTCAATAGCCTTATTGGCCGATTCGTCTAAAGTGCCATCAATATACTCCCAAAGCTGCTGTTCTATTGTATTCATAGTAACTCCTTTACTTCATCTTTTAACAAATATTGTAATTTTTCTTTAAGCCTTTGCCTTGCACGGTGCAGTTTTACCTTTATGGTGTTGGACTCCATGTGCAGCGTTTCGCCAATTTCTTCCAAGCTTTGCTCGCCTTTATAAAACAGGGTGATAATGGTAGCATCGTCGGGCATTAACTGGCTAATGGCCTGGTTTAAAAAAGTGTGACTATCTTGTTTTTCATAGTCGTTGGCGTTAAAGTTCGATATATGGTTTTCGAGCTGTAAAAATGTTTCTTCGTTGTGAATGGAGTCGGTATCTAACCGCTTTTTTCTTAAAAAAGTCATGGCTGTGGTATAGGTAATGGTGTACAGCCAGGTACTAAATTTCGAAGTCTGTTTAAAAGCTCCCAGTGCTTTATAAGCTTTAACAAAGCAATCCTGAGCTATTTCTTCGGCATCTTCCCGGTTTTTCGAAAATCTTAAAGCAAGCGTAAATACAAAGCGCTGATAGCGTTTCACCAACAAAGCATACTGCGCGGTTTCTCCAGCCAATATATTTTGGATCAGCTCTAAATCTGTAAGTTTTTGCTCCATCTTTAGCTGTAAGACTACATTAAAGATACGCAGGTTACACGTGAAACATTAATCTTTTTGTTTTCACCGATGGCTAACAACTATTCAATAAACCTGTGAGGTTTTAAAAACCTCACAGGTTTGCCAGAGCACTAGTGAGAAGCAAAAAACTTTAATCCCGCAATAGAACCAATCAGTGTACAGATAAAGAATATCCGCCAGAAAGTAGCTGGTTCCTGAAAATATACAATGCCGATAATTACGGTGCCAACAGCGCCAATACCCGTCCACACTGCGTAAGCAGTACCCATAGGCAATGTTTGTGTGGCTTTATTTAATAAGGTGAAGCTGAGTGTAATGCAGATGAAGAATGCTGCACTCCATTTCAGGTTCGAGAAATTGTTCGATAATTTTAAGCAAGTAGTAAAGCCAACTTCAAAAAGGCCTGCTACTATTAGGATAATCCAGTTCATAATAAATGTGTTTCGGCAAAGGTAACACACCTAATTGGGGCAACATTTTACAAATGTTAAAAAATGAACCTATTTATGAGCTGCCCTGATTCGGCTTAAGGTGACCTGGGTTACGCCAAGATAGGAGGCAATATGTTTTAAGGCTACCTTTTTAATCAGCTCGGCCGATTGCTCAGCAAATTCGCGATAACGTTCTGCTGCTCCTTTAAAGGCACGATCTATCAATCTTCTTTCAGTAGCAATTAATTCCTGTTCGGCTATCTTTCTACCCCAGTTGGCAATTTCGAGGTTTTGTTGGTACAGCAAAAACAAATCGGTCAGTTTAATTCTGATTAAAGCGCTGTTTGCTAAAAGCTCAATGTTTTCGTAACCGGGGCGGTTGTTAATGTAACTGTTAAAAGAAAAAAGCACATCGCCACTTTGGCCAAACCAAAAGGTGATTTGCTGGTTCTCGCCATCGCAATAGGCGCGGGCTATACCGCTTTGAAGTACATAAAAATAGGGCTCTACCTTGTCCGCATGAATAATTGTGGCACCTTTTGGATGTTTAACATATTGGATATAGTTGGCAAGCTCAAGCAATGAATCATCACTTAATGCGCTAAAAACGGCTATATTTCTGAGTTGTTCAATCAAAATTTAAGGCTATACAACAAAAATAGGAATGTTTTCCGGCTATAACCCGGTGATTGATTATTGCTTATTGAATATTTTTTAAATACGGGTGTAACCTGTTTAAAAAGCATGTTGTCATAATGCACAGAACACGGTTCAATAAACAAAATATTTACATTAAAAATTATAATCATGGAAGGTATATTAGTTCCCATTTCACTTTTTTTAGGCGCATTTGCCATGGTATTTGGTATCCGTTATTTATCAAACAAAGAAAAAATGGCAATGATTGAGCGTGGCATCAATCCAGGTGTGGGCAGATCGGCTCCAAAACCCTATTTAAGTTTAAAATTTGGTTTACTGTTGGTGGGTCTGGGTATTGGCCTGCTTGTGGCGCTTGCAACGGTAAGAAACATGTTTGGCGGCGAAATGACGCATGAAGAAACATCGCAGGCCGTTGCAGTATATTTTGGTTGCCTGGGTATTTTTGGCGGTTTAGGTTTAATCGTTTCTTTCCTCATCGAAAAGAAAGCGATTGAGAAAGATAAAATCTAGTCTATTTTAACAGTGCAAACCAAACAAACCAACATCATCCGGGGCTTTCTTGTAATACTGATCTGCAACCTGTTTATGGTTGAAACGGTACAGGCTCAAAAGTTAAATAATCAGATTGATAGTTTGATTTCAGCTGCAATATCCGATCAGCAAGGTCCTGGAGGTGTATTTATGGTTGCCCGAAAAGGGCAGGTGCTTTATCAGAAGGCTTTTGGCAAAGCCAACCTCGAACTGGATGTTAACCTTACAACCGAAAGTGTTTTCCAACTGGGTTCTATGACCAAGCAGTTTACGGCTGTAGCAGTAATGCTTTTAGTGCAGCAGGGTAAATTAAAGGTAACCGATCCTGTTCGCAGATATATACCAGATTATCCCGGTGGTGATAAAATAACCATACACCATTTGCTTACCCATACTTCGGGCATTAAAGATTTTACCAAAATGAAGGCATTGGCAGGTATAGCCCTAAAAGAGATGACGCCTAAAATGGTGGTCGATTTTTTTAAGGATGAACCAGTTGATTTTGCTCCGGGCGAGCGTTTTGAGTACAATAACTCAGGTTATGTGCTGCTGGGTTACCTGATCGAATTGGTTTCGGGCGAGCCTTATGCCACTTTTATACAGCAACACATTTTTAATCAGCTTGGCATGGCCCATTCTTATTATGCAAGCGACAGGCAGGTGATCTATAACCGGGCTTATGGCTACCAGAAAAAAGAAAGTGGCTACGTAAATAAAACGGCTGTTAATTTTAGTGTTCCTTTTGCTTCGGGTGCGTTAATGTCTACCCTGGCCGATTTGCTGAAATGGCAAAATGCTTTAAACCAAAATAAACTGCTAAATGCTGTAGTAACCCAACAGGCATTTTCCAGCTATAAATTAAATAATGGCGAAGTGTTTAATTACGGTTATGGCTGGCACATTAAAGAGATTGGCGGTTTGCCTGCCAGGGCACATGGCGGTAGCATATTCGGGTTTAAAAGCATGGGTGTTTACGTACCCGGCGAAGATATTTATGTAGTGGGGCTCACCAACTGTGATTGTAACTCGCCAACAGTACTTACCGAAAATATTGCGAAGCTGGTTATAGCCCAAACGATAAAGAGCAAATAAACCAGCCTTTATTACTGCGGTTTAACAATGATGGCTACCGTTAGCCTGCTAATGCAGTTCATTTTGCCGCGCTCATTGTAAATTTTAATTTCCCAAACCTGCGTTTTGGCACCAATATGCAGTGGTTTGCAAATTCCTTTCACCAAACCGCTTTTTACCGGCCTGAGGTGGTTGGCATTTACTTCTAAACCTACAGCCAGATATTTCTCGGGATCGATACACATGTAAGAAGCAATACTGCCCAGCGTTTCGGCCAATACAACCGATGCTCCACCGTGCAATATACCTGCCGGCTGGTGTGTACGCTCATCAACAGGCATGGTACCGCTAATAAAGTCGGCTCCGATTTCGGTAAATTGAATATCAAGCAGCGCCCCAATATGGTTTTTGGGGCGGTTGTTTAGTTCATCAACAGTAAAATCTTTAAACCACATGGTAACGTTCTTTTAAAACCCCAACATGGTGGATTACATGGCCACCAACAATAAACAAAATAGATTTTACATTAATTTCCCGTCCAGAGGCAATCCCCTTTCTATTCAGTTCTTCTTCGTTTAGCGATTTAAAAAGATACAAATTGGCTTTACGCAGGGCTGCAAACTCTTCAATCAAATCTTCCAGCTCACGTTCGGCAAAGCGGGCATTCAATACATAATCGTCTTCTTCAAAGCCCGGCAAGGGTTGTTGCTCTTTGCGGGCAAAGCAGGTAATGCGGAAAGCAAAAACACGCTCAGTGTCGATCATGTGGCCCAGCATTTCTTTAAGTGTCCATTTTCCTTCAGCATAGGCATAATCGGCCTTATCGGCATTGGCCCTGAACAAAACAGGAATACTTTCTACCTGATCGTTTAAAATTTCGAAAATATCGCGGTCAACCTTGCTGATGTAGGTTTCGCCCCAAATCGGATATTCGTTAGGCTGTGGTCGGTTCATATCTTAAACTGCTCTTTAATATAATTCTGAAAGTGGTGCCTTTGCCCAGTTCTGAGTCTTTTACAAAGATTTCGCCACTATGGTAATTTTCAACAATCCGTTTGGTAAGCGATAAACCGAGCCCCCAGCCGCGCTTACGGGTGGTATAGCCCGGCTGAAAAACAGCATCGAACTTCGATCTTGGAATACCTTTACCGGTATCGCTAACATCAATAAAAACCTGTTCTTTGGCCAGGTTCTCAATAATATTAATCGATATAGAGCCTTCGTTTTCAATCGCGTTGGCGGCATTCTTTAGCAGGTTTTCAATTACCCAGTCAAACAAGGGCACGTTAAGCATGGCCCTAACCTGTTCATCGCCGGTAATGCTAAATTTAACCTTATCGGAGGTACGTACTTTAAAATATCGGATAAAATCGCTGATGACAATGTATACCGTATGGTCTTCGAGCATGGGTTTAGACCCGATTTTAGAAAAACGGTCGGTAATAATCTCCAGGCGCTTAATGTCGTTTTCCATTTCAGCAATCAAGGGATCGTCTTCCGCATCAAATTTAGATTTCATCAGCTCTGTCCAAGCCATTAAAGAGGAAATGGGCGTGCCCAGCTGGTGTGCGGTTTCCTTGGCCAAACCTACCCATACATGATCCTGCTCATCGCGCCTTGCCGAACTAAATGCGGTATAAGCCGTTAAAAGAAAAAGGAAAATTACACCCATCTGGATGTAGGGGAAATACCTCAGCTGTGTTAAAATAAACGAATCGCGGTAGTAAGCCCTAAACTTCTTACCAAAAATGTTCATCTCATCGGGGCGGTGCTGTGCTTTCATTTGTTTCAGCTGGCGGACAAAATATAAACTATCGTAAGTAAGCTTCGGATCGCTGATCGGATAATTTGTTTTAGTGCTATCTAAGCCATTAAAAGAAGTAATTACTCCAGCCGAATCGGTCATGATTACAGGCGTTTTGGTGTTTTTTCTTACGGTTTCCACCACATCGCGGTAATCATCATTGTCGTACAGAAACATGGCGCGCTCCTGAATCCTAACCCAAAGGTGAAATTGGTCTGCCTCTTCGCGTTCCATCTTCTTTACAAAAGAATCGGTGTAAAATACTGAAGCAATGCCGATTAAGATGGCAAAAATTAGGAGGAAAAACTTCCAGCGGCGTTTCTTTTGATAAGGGTTCATGCTTGAGCTAGCCAAATTACAATAACAAAACGAAAAAAACATAAAACGATTATGCTTTTTCAAAAAGCTTAATTAATGGTTTTGAAAGCATAATCGCTTCATCACACATGAAAACAGTATAAAACGGATGAAAAACATATCTTTGTAACGAGCATAGTGCGTGGCGCAAAGAGCATGGATTGCACCATGGCTCTAAGCTTCTAACTCCCTGCTCTTTGCTTAATCATGGATAAAAAAGTTAGAGTAAGATTTGCCCCAAGCCCAACCGGAGGTTTGCATTTAGGCGGTGTGCGTACTGCCTTGTTCAATTATTTGTTCGCTAAAAAGAATAACGGAACTTTTGTACTTCGCGTAGAAGATACCGATCAGAACCGCTTTGTAGAAGGTGCCGAAGAATATATCGTAAATTGTTTAAACTGGTGTGGCATTACACCTGATGAAAGTCCGGAACAGCCGGGTAGCTATGGCCCATACCGCCAAAGTGAGCGTAAACCGAGCTACAGGAAATTTGCTGAACAGTTAATTAGCGATGGCTATGCCTATTATGCTTTCGATACTCCTGAGGAACTGGATGCTAAACGTAAAGATATTCCTAACTTTCAGTACGGCCAGGCTACGCGGATGCAAATGCGTAACTCCTTAACACTTACCGTTAGCGAAGTAGAAGATTTACTAGCGGCCAAAGTACCCCACGTAATCCGTATTAAGGTGCCTGCCGATGAGGTAGTGTATTTTAATGATTTAATCCGTGGCGATGTAAGCTTCGAAACCTCGTTGGTTGATGATAAAGTTTTATTAAAAGCAGATGGTATGCCTACTTATCATTTGGCTGTTGTGGTTGATGATAAAGCGATGGAAAT
Organism: Pedobacter sp. KBW01; assembly: GCF_003852395.1. Taxonomy (NCBI): domain Bacteria; kingdom Pseudomonadati; phylum Bacteroidota; class Sphingobacteriia; order Sphingobacteriales; family Sphingobacteriaceae; genus Pedobacter; species Pedobacter sp. KBW01. Next base: position 105,292 of record NZ_QAJQ01000006.1, on the reverse strand, counting down.
TAGTCACGCTTTTAGAGGCGAAGAGTGGTTGCCATCGGCGCCGGTTCATATTTTGCTTTGGAAATATTTAGGCTGGGAGGCTGAAATGCCTGCCTGGGCGCATTTGCCTTTAATTTTAAAGCCCGACGGACATGGAAAGCTGAGCAAACGCGATGGCGATCGGTTGGGTTTTCCGGTGTATGCCATGAACTGGAGCGATCCTAAAACAGGCGATGTAACCAAAGGCTTTAAAGAAATGGGTTTTATGCCCGAAGCTTTTATCAATATGCTGGCTCTTTTAGGCTGGAACGATGGTACCGACCAGGAAATATTTACGTTGAAAGAACTGGAAGAAAAATTCTCGGTAGAAAGAATTAGTAAAGCAGGTGCTAAATTCGATTTCGAGAAAGCAAAATGGTATAACCACGAGTGGATTAAAGCGCAAAGTGCTGAGCGTTTAGCGGCTGGCGTTAAAGAAGAACTTGAAAAAGCAGGTATTGCCGTTAACGACGATGCTTTCTTAAACACCGTTATCGATTTGATTAAAGACCGTTGTACTTTATTGCCTGATTTCGTGGCGCAAAGCAGTTACTTCTTTGCTTCGCCGGCTGAGTACGATGTAAATTCGGTAAAACCAAAATGGACAGCTGAAAAGGCTGAATTTTTTAATGCCTTTGCCGAAGGATTAACTTTGACTGATGCTGCAACTGCAGAAACAGCTTTTAAGGCTTTAGCAGAGGAAAAAGGATTTAAACCCGGCGAACTGATGTTGCCTTTCCGCATTATGCTGGTAGGCGGTAAATTTGGCCCTGGGGTTTTCGATATTGCACTATTGTTGGGCGTAGCCGAAACCAAAGCAAGAATAGCAAAAGCCATAGCTGTATTTAATAGCTAGTAGCTAAATCATTGAATTTTGGATGAAAGCATGTTTCGATGCAAATCGCATCTAATCATCCAAAATTCAATAACCCATTCATCTTTTGCTGCTTACTTCACCAAAAAATATTTCTACATTAGTATAACAATTTTCGATAGATAAGGTTATTCATTAAAATAAAAATATAAACTATGCAGTGGTTTGGTAAAGGCAGTAATAATGTTGAAGATGGCAGAAGCGGCGGCGGTGGCAAAACCGCACTGGGTGGCGGAATAGGGATTATCATTGTGGTGCTCGGCTTAATATTCGGGAAAGATTTGACTGGTGTAGTTAGCCAGTTACCGGCCACTACGGGTACAGAAGAAGTGAAGCAGGGCGTACCGGCAAACGATGCACAGGCACAATTTGTTTCCGGCGTACTGGAATCTACCGAGCAGGTTTGGGATGCAGAATTTAAAGCCATGGGTAAACAGTACGAATACCCGAAACTGAGGCTTTTTAGAGATGGCGTACAAACGGCCTGTGGTTATGCTCAATCGAACGTGGGGCCATTTTATTGCCCCGGTGATCATAAAGTATATATCGATTTATCTTTTTACGATGAACTGAAAAACCGTTTCGGCGCAGCTGGCGATTTTGCACAGGCTTATGTAATTGCCCACGAAGTTGGTCACCATGTGCAGAATTTGCTGGGCATTTCGGCTAAATTAGACGAGGCCCGCGGACAGGTGAGTAAAACAGAATATAACCGCCTATCGGTTAAATTAGAATTGCAGGCCGATTTCTTTGCCGGCCTGTGGGCGCACAATGCCCAAAACCTGAAAGATTTTAAACTAGATGCAGGCGACATTGAGGAAGCCCTGACTGCAGCCAACGCCATAGGCGACGATAAGTTGCAGAAACAGGCAACCGGCGAGGTACAGCCCGATTCTTTTACTCATGGTACATCTGCCCAACGCATGTACTGGTTTAAAAAAGGTTTCGAAACCGGCGATATCAAACAGGGCGATACCTTTAATTCCAATAATTTTTAAATAATTAAAACTTTTTAAAAACGCTGTTGTTTGTTTACAGTTAAGGAGACTCGTTTCTCCTAACCAAACATAATTATCCCGGCTTCTTATTTGTTTTAATAAAGAATGATCCTTATAGTTGATGACAGGCCTGAAAACCTGATCTCGTTACAGAAAGTACTGCAGGCACACAATTTTGAGGTTGATACCGCATCATCAGGTGAAGAAGCACTAAAAAAAGTTTTAAAGCATAATTACGTCCTGATTATTCTCGATGTACAAATGCCCGACATGGACGGCTTTGAAGTGGCAGAGGCCATTTCGGGCTTTAGTAAGGCAAAAGATACCGCCATTATTTTTCTCTCGGCCGTTAATACCGAACTCAAGTTTATTACAAAAGGATACCTTAGCGGAGGATTGGATTACATTACCAAACCTGTTGATATTAATGTACTCCTGTTAAAAATCAAAACCTTTTACCGCATTTACGAGCAAAACAGAAAGCTAAACGAGGTGCAGGAAAAGCTTTTGGAAGAAATAGAATTCCGCAAGCAGGCCGAACATAAAAAAGATGAGTTTATCAGTATTGCCAGTCACGAGTTAAAAACACCTTTAACCAGTGTAAAAGGCTATATTCAGTTGTTGCAGAGAAGCTTAAACCGCGATGATAAAACCATGGCGCAAAATCATCTCGAAAAAGCAAGCATACAGCTCGAAAAACTGAATGACCTCATTGTAGATCTGCTTGATATATCTAAAATCGAAAGCGGTAAGATGAAGTTTAACCTGAAAAGCTTTTGCGCCGATAACATGGTAAACAATGCCATCGAGATGCTGCAGCAATCTAACCCCGATTTTAAAATTACCAAGTTGGGCCAAACCCACGAAATGATTTTTGGCGACGAAATCAGGTTGGAGCAGGTGGTAATCAATTTCATTACCAATGCCATCAAATATGCACCTGGCACCAATCAGGTTAATGTTACCATCAATATAAAAGACGGCAAACTGTATCTGGCCGTTAAAGATTTTGGCATTGGCATTTCAAAAGAACAGCAGGAGAAAATATTCGATAAGTTTTACCGTGTTGAAGAAAACAGCAATCGTTTTAATGGCCTGGGCATTGGTTTGTATATCTGTTCAGAAATTATAAACCGGCATGGCGGTAAAATAGGGGTAAATAGTGTTCCTGATGAGGGCTCTGAATTTTATTTTATTATCCCAATTACCGAAGAAGAAATCATAAAGAACCAGATCTAATTAGCTTTAATTCCTATAATGAAAACAACCCTTAAAAATAACCTGCGTTTGGGCCTTGGCCTTTCGTTGATTATTCTGTTTATCAGTTCGCTGGCATCGTACACCAGTATTAGTAACCTGATTAAAAGTACCGATCTGGTAAAACACAGCGATGAGGTGATTTTAAGCGCCGAAGGTGTAATCTCGACCTTAAAAGATGCCGAAACCGGTCAGCGGGGTTATCTTTTAACAGGGAACAAGATCTTTTTGCAGCCCTATTACGGTTCTACCGATACGGCCATGAACGCCCTGAACAAAATGCAGGTACTAACCAAAGATAACCCTCTGCAACAGAAAAATATTAAAGCACTAAGGGATATTATGGGCCGCAGGCTAAATATTATTACCTCTACCATCGAAATTAAATCGCTGGGCGGACAAATTGACCCTACCGTGCTTTTACAGGGCAAAACCTATATGGACCAGGCAAGGGCAGTTGTAGCCGGGATGGTTAGCGAGGAAAGAAGATTATTAGAGAGCCGTACCATCGAACTCAATAAACTGACTGCTTATACGCCAGTTTTAATATTGGTGGCTGCTTTACTGGCGGTGCTCATTACCCTGTTTTTTTATAGAAAAGTTTCTATCGATTTTGATGAACGCGTTAAGCTTCAGAATGAAATTGAGGATAAAAAGTACGAAATGGAAAAGCGTATTCTGGCCATTAAAGAAATTGCACATCAGATTTCTATTGGTAACTATGGCGTAAAGCTCGATAGCCAGACCCGCGATGATATTGGAGAACTTTCCGATTCGTTAAATACCATGTCAGCCTCATTAAAAAAATCGTTCGATACACTTGAAGAAAATGAATGGCTGCAAACAGGCGTGGCCAATCTGAACGTTAAAATGGTTGGCGAAAAAGATGTTTTTCATCTGGCCGAAGATATTATTGCCTTTCTTGCCACTTACACCAAAAGCCAGATTGGTGCTTTATATCTTTTTAAAGACGACGGATACTTGCATTTGAAAGGGCAATATGCCTTGCAGGGACAAAATTTAACACAAACTTTAGAAATCGGACAGGGATTAATTGGCCAGGCCGTAAAATCGGGCAAATCAATCTTGCTGGATGATGTGCCTCAAAATGAGCTTACCATTAGCCATGCCACAGGCAACATAAGGCCTGCACAGTTAATTGTACTGCCTATTATTAGAAATGAAATTTCTATTGGTGGTTTGGAACTGGGTACCATTGGCAAATACACCGATTTACAGCTGCACTTTTTAAACCTGGTATCAACCGATGTAGGTACCGCGCTGCTGGGGGCGCAGAACCGTCAGAAATTGCAGCAGCTGCTGGAAGAAACCCAGGCACAATCTGAAGAGCTGCAGGTGCAACACAATGAACTGGAGGGTTTAAATGCCGAGCTTGAGGCGCAGGCGCAGAAACTTCAGGCAAGCGAAGAAGAGCTCCGGGTACAACAGGAAGAATTGTTGCAAAGCAACCAGGAGCTGGAAGAAAGAAGCAGCTTACTGGAAGAGAAAAACGAACTGATTGAAGAGCGCAATGTCGAAATTCAGCAAAAAGCCGAGGCTTTAGAATTAAGTACCAGATACAAATCTGAGTTTCTAGCCAACATGTCGCACGAGCTAAGAACGCCACTCAATTCGATTCTGCTTTTATCGAGGTTGATGGCCGAAAATGAAGCAATGGACCGCGAACACCAGGAGTATGCCGAAGTGATTCAAAGCTCGGGACAAGGCTTGTTGAGCTTAATTGATGAGATTTTGGATTTATCCAAAATAGAAGCGGGTAAAATGGAACTCGATCGTACCAACATTAAAGTGGACGATATTGTGCTTAATATGCGTGCACTCTTTAACCCGATGGCCAGGGATAAAAACTTAACATTCGAAATTGAAAAATCGGCAACGGTGCCCGAGTTTTTTCATACTGATAAAATGCGCTTAGAGCAGATTATTAAAAATCTACTGTCGAATGCCATTAAGTTTACCACTGTAGGTACTGTAACCTTAGCCATCGAAAAAAATGATAAACTGGCTGCCTTGGTATTTAAAGTTACTGATACCGGTGTGGGTATTGCACCCGAAAAGCAGGGCATGGTTTTCGAGGCCTTTCAGCAGGCCGATGGTTCTACCCGCCGTAAATTTGGTGGTACCGGCTTAGGCTTGTCCATCAGTCGTGAGCTGGCTAAACTGTTGGGTGGTTACATCGAATTAAAAAGTAAGGAAAACGAAGGCAGTGTTTTCACCTTGACCTTGCCTATCGATAAAAATAAGGGCTTTGATGGTGTAATTGCAAATTTAGACCAACCAACAACCACAATTACGGAGCATACAGCTAAAAAAATAAATCCCTTAACCGTAGCTAATATTCCTCAGGAAATAGAAGACGACAGGGAGAATATCCAGCCGGATGATAAAGTGATTTTGATTGTGGAGGATGATACCCCTTTTGCCAAAACATTGCTGGATTTTACCCGGAAAAGAAATTACAAAGGATTAGTGGCTGTGCGTGGCGATATGGGTATTGAAATGGCCAAAACCTATAAACCGCTGGCTATACTGCTCGATATTCAGCTGCCGGTTAAAGATGGCTGGCAGGTAATGGAAGAATTGAAATCAGATCCTTCAACCCGGCCGATTCCGGTGCACATCATGTCGTCGTTACAGGTAAAGAAAGAAAGTTTGTTAAAAGGAGCGGTTGATTTTATCAATAAGCCGTTTGCTTTTGAGCACATGCAGGAAATCTTTGCCAAACTGGAACATGCTTTAAGTCGCCACCCTAAAAAGGTACTTATTGTCGAAGAAAATGAACAGCATGCCAAGGCTTTAAGCTACTTTTTAAGCAATTTTAACATCCAGACAGAAATTGTAAATCAGGTAAACGAAAGTGTTTCGGCTTTGCACAAACCAGAGGTGAATTGTGTAATCCTGGATATGGGCATTCCCGATAAACATGCTTACGAAACGCTGGAGGTGGTGAAAAAAACTCCCGGCTTGGAAAACCTGCCCATTATCATTTTTACAGGCAAAAACCTCTCAAAAGGCGAAGAGAACCGGATAAAACAATATGCCGATTCTATAGTGGTAAAAACCGCACATTCGTATCAGCGCATTTTAGATGAAGCGGGGCTGTTTTTGCACCTGGTAGAGGAAAAAAGCAAAGAGAAAACCAAAACCACCAAAAAGTTCTCGGAGTTGCAGGATGTGTTAAAAGGGAAAACCGTTTTGGTGGCTGATGATGATGTGCGTAACATTTTTTCATTAACGAAGATGCTGGAGCAACACCAGATGAAAGTTTTGGCCGCTACAGATGGAAAAGAAGCACTAAAACTTTTGAACGAAAACGCCGATGTAGATGTGGTGCTGATGGATATGATGATGCCCGAGCTGGATGGTTACGAAACAACAACGGCCATCAGGCAGGATCTTAAATACCGTAACCTGCCAATATTGGCTGTAACGGCAAAGGCCATGATGGGCGACCGCGAAAAGTGCATCGCAGCAGGTGCTTCAGACTATATCAGCAAACCGGTAGATATGGATCAGTTAATCTCTTTATTGCGGGTTTGGCTGTACGAAAATCATCATAAATCATAAAACATTTTAATCTGTTATGCCTCAAAAGTTAATTCTCATTATTGATGATGACAATCGAAACATTTTTGCCCTGAAGGCTGTTTTAAAGGCCAAAGGATTCAATTGTTTGTCAGCTATAAGCGCTCATGATGGTTTTTCTATTATAGAAGAACACGATAATGTTGCCATTGTGTTAATGGATATGATGATGCCGGATATGGATGGTTATCAGGCCATTGCCGCGATGAAAAAATCGGCCAAAATGCGAAATATACCTGTTTTGGCAGTAACTGCCCAGGCCATGGTTGGCGATAAAGAACGTTGCCTCAGTGCAGGTGCATCGGGCTATGTTTCAAAGCCGATAAACGTTGATGAATTGTTAATGCAGATAGAAAAATTTACCAACTAGCAGTGATAAGTGAAGTGATAGATAATGAGCAGGTTGAACTGTTGCTGAACGATGTTTTAGAAACTCATGGCTATGATTTTCTCGAATATTCGCATGCTTCGATAAAAAGGAGGATTACGCGGCTCTATGCGCTCGATAGTTTTGTAAGCTTTGCTGAGTTTCGTTATACTGTAAGAACCGATAAGCAATATTTTAAACGTTTTCTGGAAGAAATTACGGTTAATGTTACCGAAATGTTCCGCGATCCGTCTTTTTATAAGGCCCTGCGTAATGATGTACTTCCGGTTTTGGGTACCTATCCTTTCATACGCATTTGGGTTGCAGGCTGCTCTACCGGAGAGGAGGCCTATTCGCTGGCTATTTTGTTAAAAGAATTAAACCTGTTAAACAAATCGCTTATTTATGCCACAGATATTAATCCATCTGTTTTAGAAAAGGCAAAAAAAGGCATGTTTCCTTTAAATTACCTCAAACAGTATTCTGAAAATTACCAGCAAGCGGGTGGTACCAAAGATTTTTCTACCTATTACACGGCAAACTATTCGCTGGCTAAATTTGATGAGTGTTTGAGTAGTAAAATGATTTTTTCTACCCACAACCTGGTTTCTGACCATTCTTTTAACGAGTTTCAGCTTATTCTGTGCCGGAATGTATTAATTTACTTTGATAAAGACCTGCAGCATAAGGTTTTTAACCTGTTCGATAATAGTATCGAAAATTTGGGTTATTTGGCCTTAGGTAGCAAAGAAAGTTTGGAGTTTTGGCCTAAAGCCAAAGCATATAGAAGGATTAAACTGGAGAAAATATGGAGAAAACTGTAAATACAGCCTCCTGTAGCGCATTAATTATAGGGGGCTCTGCCGGTAGTTTAGATGTATTGCTCGAAATTTTTCCTCAGCTAAGCCAGGACCTCAAGTTCCCCATTATACTGGTGGTACACCGCAAAGCCAGCAACGAATCGCTGCTTACCGATTTGATTAGAAACCGCACTTCGCTGTTGGTTAGCGAGGCTGAAGAAAAGGAATTGTTAACAGCAGGAAAGGTATTTATTGCACCAGCCGATTATCATTTGCTGATAGAAGAAGACCACAGTATTTCGCTCGATTATTCAGAAAAAATAAATTATTCGCGCCCTTCAATCGATGTTACCTTTCAGTCTGCTGCAGAGGTTTTTAAGGTAGGCCTGGTGTGCATTTTGCTCTCAGGATCTAATGCCGATGGGGTAGAGGGGTTAAAAAGTGTAAACAATTTTGGGGGTAAAGTGGTTATACAAAATCCAAATACGGCCATAATGCCGTATATGCCCCAGCAAGCGGTACTGCAGGTACAGCCGCATGTGGTTTTGGATGGTCATGATATGGCCGCGTATATAAATAAATTGAATAATTAATTTACTTTTTCGGAGGTTAAATATATGGCAGGTGTAAAGAAAGTATTTGTTTTTGATGATAACAGGGATATCCTTGATCTATGTACATTTATTTTAGAGGATGCAGGTTACGAAATCAAAACATCTGAAAATGCAAACGATATAGAAAAACAGGTGGCCGAGTACATGCCCGATTTAATTTTTATGGATAACTGGCTACCCGATTTGGGAGGCATACAGGCTACAAAAGCTTTAAAAAGTCACCCCGATTTAAAACACATACCCGTAATTTATTTTTCGGCTAATAACGATATTTCTTCGCTTGCCGATGAGGCTGGTGCCGATAGCTATTTATCAAAACCTTTTGATATTGCCGCCTTGGAGGATATTGTGAGAAAGCATTTAAGTTAGGACTGTAACGATATTATTTAACCGCAAAGCGCGCAAAGACCAAACGCAAAGAACGCTAAGCAATGGAGTATAGTATCAAAATTGTAAGCCCCTTTGCGTACTCTGTGAAACACTTCGCGACTTTTGCGGTTAAACGAAAGATAATTTCAGCCACGGATTCACGGAAAGCATGGATATTTGGTGCAATTTGAATGTCTCATTTCCTCTGTGCAATACTTCGTACCCTTTGTGGTAAAAAATACTAATGTTATTTATCTACGTAACAATTCGCGACTTTTGCGGTTAAACTTATTAGTTATGCCTTCCCCCAGATGCGCGTATTCAAATCCAGTTCCTGTACAATATCATACATAAATTTAACAGCTGTAATATCATCGTTCAGGGTTTCGGCATTAATTAAAGATTTAAACACCGGTGGTTCGAAATAATTCCGGTTTAGCGGGAAAGCGATATACATCCTTGATTCGATAAATGATAAGGTAATCTCGTACTTGGATTCGCGGTTAAGCGTTAAAATCCGATCCATCATAGCCGGAGTTAAAATATAACGCGCTTCCACCTGATCAGAGCCATAAGTTACAAAGGTTTTGTCAAAATCAGGGTTTTCGAGCTTTACTACATCACTATCACCAAAGGAGAAGATGTTTTTCGAAAACCAGGCGCCCAGTGCATTTGCAAAGCCCTTCGGACGCACAATGGTTATTCCGTTAAAGTTTTTGTTAAAATCAGCTGCAAAAATAATCCCTCTAAAAATGTCGTGCCATTCGGTGCGTGTACCATTTTTAGTTTGCGTTACTGTTTTGTATTCGGCATGTACCTCGGCAAAGTAAAACCTGGTTTTCCCGGCACTTCCGGTTACTAAGTCTTCCGTATTGTAACGATCAGGTTTTTGGGTGAAAAGCTGTGTATAAACAAATTCAGAAGCATCAATACCAGCGCCCGGCTGTAGCGCTAAGCTTTCGTCTAAAAATTTAAGTGCAGCACCAATTACATCGCGTTTATAAGCATTTTTATAAGCCCTTAAATCGTCGCCGATTTTATAATGCAGCACCGCACCATAAATAAAAGGGATTAACCCGCCAATAACTGCGGGGATGGGAAAGCCCAATATAAAGCAGATAACAGCTATGGCTATACCCAGCAAAATAAAAATATAGCCTTTGATTTGGGTTGAGGCAATTTTTTTGCGCTCAAGATCCATCGTAGCCAACACCTGCTGCAAGGCTACATTTCCTTCAATACCGAATTGCATTAGTTATTGAAAAGATCTTTTGCGCTAATGTTTTTGCGTTCTTCGGCTGCAGTTTCTAGAACCGGTGTAGGCTGAAAGTTAAGCATGCCGGCAAATAAACTTCCCGGAAACATCATAATGGCGTTGTTGTAATCGGTAACACTGGCATTATAGGTTCTTCTGGCTGCGGCAATCTGCTCTTCACTTTCGGTCCAGGTGGTTTGCAGGTTTATAAAATTGGTGTTGGCCTTTAAATCAGGGTAGTTTTCAATGTTTACCATTAAACCCTTCATGCTGCTGCTCAGCTCACTGTCTAGTTGCGCTTTTTCGGAAGGTGTAATGTTTCCCGAGGTTGCTTTGGCCCTGAGTTCAACAATTTTGGTTAAGGTTCCCTGTTCGTAAGTAGTATATTGTTTTACCACTTCAACAAGGTTTGGAATTAAATCGAAACGTTTTTTAAGCATTACATCAATGGCCGAAAAGGCATTGGTAACCTGGTTTTTCTTTCCGATAAGGGAGTTGTAAAAGAAAATTCCGAAAAGGAATATAACACCGATAATAATGAGGGCAATAATCATAATTGTAGTTTAAGGTTTAGAGTATAAATATATACAAACGTTACAAATTAACGCTTTTCGCGTTTTTCTAATCGTTCGCGGTTTTGGCGGCGCTCCAGTCTTTTCTGTTTTCGCTGCAGGTGACTTTCTCTCATGGCCTTAAATTTGGCAATATGCGCCTTCACTTCGTTCTGTTTTTCTTCGGTAATGCCAATGCTGTATTTTATGCCTGTAAAAAGGCTGCGCCATATCATGCTAAAAAATGAAGTATTGGCCGGGCGACTATAGTTTACGCTTAAAGGAATAAGTTTTCCGTCGGGACCCGGGTTTTCTGATTTGATGATTAGTGCATTGGCTAAGAATGATAGCAGGCCTCTTGTAACCAGGTGATCCTTTTCGGGGTCGTTCCTCATCAATGCAACCGAAAGGTCGTAGTACGAGAAGGCAACCGTGCCTTTAGCGCCCGAATCGTTAGCCTTGAAATTGAATTTAAGCTGATCTACATTGCCTCGGTTAATGCGTACAAGCCCCAACGGCTTGGTAATCTGGTTCAATACACGTGCATTAAAGCTATGGAGAGTTCCGTTATATGAAAAGGCACCATCATTAGCGGTAAGGTCGAATACAAAATTTACATCCAGTTTGCCCTGGCCGCAGAGGTAGGTAGTAAGATTGGCTTCCATAACTGGATTTATGGCCTTAATTTTTTGAAGGTTGGTGGCGTTTTTAATAAAGCCCGAAGTATGCTGAAAAGTAATTTGTCCTTTCTGGTTACTTTCGTTATTGTAAACTGCATAGTTAATGCCTACATCTTTCACTTGTATTTTTTGCACCAAAATAGGCATGTTAACACGTTGCAGCAGCTGGTGTGGAAACCTGCCAATTTTATTCTCTACCGGTTTTTGTTTAAGCCCTTTTTGGCTAAATACCGAAACAAAGCCATTTGCTATAGCCATCTCTTTTGCCCAAAGCTCTTGTTTGCTAATGTAAAGGGGCATGTCGATCCCGTTAAACATGATGTCGTTCATGCTGATATTAAAACGCTCGCGGGCATATCCGGCAACTTTTCCAAAGGCCATTTCATCATGCAGGGGTACAAGGGCAAAATGGTTAACCCGCAACTTACCGGTGCTGGCCCTGAAATCGAGCTTTTCCAGCTTAATATCGTACATCTTATCGGGCGTGCGGTAAGCATAATCGTTCAGGTTGATGACAATATCTTTAAGCAGATAAAAACGGGTTGGGTCTTCTGCCGAGGTAGAATCAACCAGTAAATCGGTGAGGGTAATATTCAGATCATCAATAGCAAAAGGTACCTCTTTTTTAAGGTTGTTGTTTACGTATTTAAAGCTTACATCCCTAAACCGAATCGATTTGATGCTAAACTCCTTAAGGTTTTTGGAAATAAAAGCATAAGGCGATTTAATTGGGCGTGGTGCCCGGCCCTCGTTAAAGGCAAACTGCCGGTTTACCATGCTAACCTCGGGCTTATCAAATAAAACCTCTTCCAGCTGCAGTTTTCTTTCGCGGTAAAGTGTTAAGGGGTGGAAACGTTTAACCACCAGCTTTTTTAATGAAACGGTATACAGGTTATTGGGTGCACGTTTCAGGGCTATCAACTGCTTATACCGGTTCTGATCGGGAGTGATTTTTACATTTTGGAGCGTAGCATTACCCGTAAAAATATTGGTGCTTACCTTGGTAAAGCTGATGGTGTACAAGCTATCGGTAGAAGTATAAAGCAGGGTTTTGATCCTGCTGGTAAGCATAGGGCGCGATTTTACGTTTAAAAACCAGGCAATGCCAGCCAATACCAGAAAAATACCGAGCAAGCTGCCCGTAATCCATTTTAAAACTTTATAACGATATCTTTTAGTAGCTGGCATTAAAAACGGGGACAATTTTTTAACAGCAATATACAGTTATAAAGATAATTGTAAGGCATTTAGACTTAGTTATTTTCTCTTTTTGCCTTCCTGGCAGCTTTTCTATCTGCCCGTTTTTGCTCCCTGATCTTTTTGGCAATTACCTTCTGCTGTTTTACCGGATTTTTTTCAGGCACTACGCTCACACCTACAATATCTTTAATGCCCACAAAAACCGTTTTCCACATCAGGTTAAAGAACGATGCCGAATTGATCCGGTTATTGGTCATGGTAGCCCGACGCACTGCTTCTCCCTTTTGTGGGTTTTCATTTTTCACCAATACGGTATTGGCGAGGAAAGATAAGAAGCCTTTTTCTTTGGTTCCTTCTCCATCAATATTATCAGATAAGAGTTTTATTTTTAAATTGCTATACAACATGTTCATCGAGCCGCTCGCCGACCTTAAATTTCCATCTGCTCTAAAATCGATATGCTGTACATTGCCACTTTCTATTTCTACTAATCCAAGCGCTTTCGATAAAGGGTTTAAGTTTTTCAGGTCAAAATTGCCCAGGTTTCCGCTGTAACTAAAGGCCCCATTGGGATCGGTGAGGTTAAAATCGATTTTTACATTCAATTTCCCTGCACCCATTAAGCGCGAATCGAGATCGGCGAGGGCATGATTATGTTGCTTTAAACGTGTACTATCATTGGTAACATTTAAAATGGTTCCGGTTAGCCCTTTAAACTCTACGGAGCCTGTTTTTTTGCTGGCAGGGTTATATTCAGCGTATTTTACATCTACATTTCTAAGCTTTACGGTATCAATAATGGTAGGTAAGTTTAACCGTTTCAAGGTCATGTTGGGATAATTTTGGCCTTTATCAAAACCTGGTGGAGGTGGCGATTCACGGCTCATAAATACTTCTACATTAGCCGGGCCTATTTTTAACGAGCGAGCGTGCAGCGTTTGATCGGCGTTTAAGGCAACAAAATCAACTCCGTTAAGTTCTATTTTATCAAAAGCTAAATTGTAGCGGTCTTTCTGTACCTTGTATTTCCGGGTAAAAGTTAATTCGGAGTACAAAGGCAAAAGGGTAAAGCCTTTAGCGGTTATGCGTTTTGATTTGGCAGAGCCCGTAATGGTATCTACCTTCATCGAATACATTTTATTTTTGGTAACGGACTTATAGCCCGCAAGCTGAAAGGATATATCTTTGGTATAATAGAACCTGGTTGTATCATTACCTGAAAGCGAATCCAGTAAAAAATCGTTAACCGTAATATCGAGGTGTTTAATTGAGTTTTTTACTTTTTTAGTTCCCGTTTTATTAATATAATCGAAATCGGCATCTACAATCTTTATCGCCTTAACATGGATGGATTTAAAAATCTTCGATACCTGGTCGTAAAGTGTTTTTTCGTTTTTAATGGTATCGGCTTTTTTAGGCACCTTGTTGTAAATCATATTGATGGAAGGCTGCTGTAAAATAATTTCGCTTACTGCTACCTTTTTTTTAAAATAGGCCGTTAATATACCAACGCGGCTAATCTGTAGTTTTTTTAACTTCAGCTCAAAGGTATGCGTAGGTGCCAGCCTGGCTACTTTTAAACTATCGAAAACCAAAGGGTTGGGGGTTAGCGTTACATCGCGTAGGGCCAGACTACCTGTAATTACATTCAGGTTGATGCTTTTAAAATCGATTTGATAGAGGTGGTGCGAACCATTATACACCCCGGCCTTTATTTCTTCGGTAAGCAGGGGCTTCCATCTGGCACTCAAAAACATGGCGCCGAATAATAAAATCAGGATTAAGATCCCAAGGATACTGCCAATCCAGATCCAAACTTTGTTTTTATGTTGAGCTGTCATTTTTATGGCTTAATTGATACGTAACAGATGTAAGGGAGAAAGGTTTTTGATAGGCCGAAAGCTTAAAGTCTAAAGCGGAAGGACCAAAGTTGGATATGCTTTGGTAAAAACCAGATAAGGGTACGCTTTATTAACACGAAAAGTGCGGGATCATAATCATACTGTAAACATTTAAACAAAATATGTCAATTTGTCACTTTTAATTTTATTTGTGTATTTTTGCAATCCCCAAAATGTTTTTAAATAATGATTGATTTACAAGTACCAGATAAGACGCATGATGAGGCAAGGCAAGGCGAAGCGTTAATTTTAGATACGCCAGTAAAAGCCGATGCCCGCAAATTATATATCGAAAGTTATGGTTGCGCCATGAATTTTGCCGATAGCGAAATTGTTGCCTCTATTTTGTCGGAAACTGGATTTGAAACCACAGGGGATTACCATCAGGCCGATGTGATTTTTATCAATACCTGTTCAATCCGCGAAAATGCAGAAACCAGGGTTAGAAACCGCCTGTCGCAGTTTGGGGTAGAAAAACGCCGTAATCCGAAGTTAATTGTTGGCGTTTTGGGTTGTATGGCTGAGCGCTTAAAATCTAAATTTTTAGAAGAAGAGCGTTTAGTTGACGTAGTAGTAGGTCCTGATGCTTACCGCGATTTACCAAACTTAATTGAGCAGGTAGAAAGTGGTCACAAGGCTGTTAACGTACTGTTATCGCGCGAGGAAACCTATGCCGATATTAGCCCGGTACGTTTAAACAGCAACGGCATTACCGCGTTTATTTCAATTACGCGCGGTTGCAACAACATGTGCTCGTTCTGCGTGGTACCATTTACCCGTGGCCGTGAGCGTAGCCGCGATGCGCATTCGATTATTGAAGAAGCAAAAACTTTGTTTGATGGTGGTTACCGTGAGGTTACCCTTTTAGGCCAAAACGTAGATTCGTATACGTGGACATCGGAAGATGGCACCGAAACCGTAAATTTTGCGCAGCTTTTGGAGCAAACAGCTTTGGTTAGCCCCGATTTGAGAGTGCGTTTTTCTACTTCGCACCCTAAAGATATTACCGACGAAGTTTTACACACCATTGCCAAATACGATAACATTTGTAACTATATCCATTTACCAGTTCAATCGGGTAATACACGCGTGCTTGAATTGATGAACCGGACATATACCCGCGAATGGTATATCAACCGTATCGATGCCATCCGTAATATTATTCCCGGTTGTGCAATTTCGACCGATATTATTGCCGGTTTCTGTACCGAAACAGAAGAAGAGCACCAGGAAACGTTGAGTATGATGGATTATGTGGAGTACGATTTTGCCTATAATTTTACCTATTCTGAGCGTCCGGGTACTTTAGCTGCACGGAAATTCGAAGATGATATCCCTGAAGATGTTAAGAAACGCCGTTTGGCCGAAATTCTGGCGAAGCAACAGGCGCACTCGTTAATGCGTTTGCAGGAGTGGGTAGGAAAAACCGTTCGTGTTTTAATTGAAGGCACTTCAAAAAAATCAGATAAAGACTATTGCGGAAGAGGTGATAGCGGTGCGATGGCCATTTTTCCGGCTATTGAAGGCGTTAAACCCGGCCAGTACGCAAATGTATTTATCGAGAAATGTACATCTGCTACACTGATCGGTAAAATCGTGTCGTAAATCCGTTATGCTGTTCTGATTTATCTGGATCAGCATCTTAAACCAAAGAGACACTGAAACAAGTTCAGTGTGACGAAACATTAAAGAAGAATGGATACACAAAATATTAAACAACGTTTCGGTATTATTGGCAATTCGCCTTTGCTTAACCGTGCTATAGATATTGCCAGCCAGGTAGCGCCTACTGATATGTCGGTATTGATAACCGGCGAAAGCGGTAGCGGTAAAGAGGTGTTCTCGCAAATTATCCACCAAATGAGCGCCCGTAAACACGGTGCCTTTATTGCAGTAAACTGCGGTGCCATTCCCGAAGGAACGATAGATTCGGAACTTTTTGGTCACGAAAAGGGATCTTTTACCGGCGCACACGAGGCACGTAAAGGTTATTTTGAAGTAGCCAACGGCGGAACCATTTTTTTAGATGAAGTTGCCGAATTGCCTTTAGGTACCCAGGCACGTTTGCTGCGGATTTTAGAAAGCGGCGAATATTTGCGCGTAGGTTCATCTAAAGTGCAAAAAACCGATGTACGCATTATTGCCGCAACCAATGTGGATGTGTACAACCGCGTTAAGAACGGCAAATTCCGCGAGGATTTATATTACAGGTTAAATACTGTTCCATTGCGTATCCCGGCTTTGCAGGAGCGTAAAGAAGATATTTATTTGTTGTTCAGAAAATTTGCAGCCGATTTTAGCGATAAATACCGTAGTCCGGCTTTGCACCTCGAACCAGATGCCATACAAATTTTAACCAATTACAGTTGGCCCGGAAACGTGCGTCAGTTAAAAAATATTGCCGAGCAGATTTGCGTGCTGGAGAAAGATCGCAATGTTACCGGTCAGGCTATATTAAATTATATCCCTAACGAGGCAGGTAGTAATTTGCCAATGGCCATCAATTCTCAGTCAAAAGAAGATTTTACAGAAAGGGATATTTTGTACAAAGTTCTTTTCGATATGAAAAAGGACATGGTTGAGCTGAAGAAACTGGTTGCTGAGATTATTCAGCATGGAGGCAATACTGCAACTGTTTTGGCCGATAACCCGCAATACATTAACCAGCTGTACCGTGATGTAGAGTTGCCTGCCGGACAAGAACATGCGTTTACGATACAACAACCCGCGCCAAGCAATAATAACATCAATGGCAGCAATAATGCTGATTATTTTACGCACGATGCCGAAGAGGTAGAAGAATCGTTATCGCTGATTGATAAGGAATCGGACCTGATTAAAAAAGCGTTGAAAAAGCACAAAGGCAAGCGCAAGTTTGCTGCCCAGGAACTGGGTATATCAGAACGTACCCTGTACCGTAAGATTAAAGAATTAAATTTATAAGTTTAAGCCACTGTTGCCGTTATAAGCATGCTGTAAAAAAGCATAACAATATATCATGATGAAAATTAAAATACTTGCGCTGATATTGGTTGCTACTGTATTGAGTTCGTGCTCGTACAAATTTAGCGGAGCATCTACAACAGGCTTAAAAAATGTGGCTATTCGTTTATTCGAAAACAATGCGCCATTGGTAGTACCTACCTTAAGTAACCAGCTTACGGAGGCTTTAAAAAACCGGATCCGTACCCAAACCAAACTCATTCTGGTAACCGGTGAATCTGACGCCTCTTTCGAGGGCAGGATTACAGGCTATGATATTAAACCGGTGGCACTTCAAAACAGTGCTACACCAACCTCGGGCGCCAACAGGCTTACCATTACCGTTTCGGTAAAGTATAAAAATAACATCAAAGAGCACGAGAAAGAGAGCTTTGAAGAAAGCTTTACCCGTTATTTCGATTTTCCGGTAGGTGGTGCACCCATTCAATCTTTATTGCCAGGCGCTATCGAAAATATTAACAAGCAATTGGTAGAAGATATTTTTAACCGTGCTTTTGCACAGTGGTAGGCAAAACGGCCCGTTAAACACAAAATTTTTAAAAACCCGTCTACATTTTTTTAACTTAGCAGCAAACCTCAATAATGGATAACAAACAGCTACTGGCAGATTTAATTGCGCAACCCGGAAAGGTTGGTCCAGAGCATGCATCCATGTTGCAGGAAATGGCTGAACAGTTTCCTTATGCGCAGCCTATTCAATTGCTTTTGGCAAGGGCTAATGCGGCATTTGTTCCTAAGGCCGCATTATATGGCCAGGGGCACGTACTGTTCCATATTTTAAATATGGTACCGGTTAAAGCAACCGATACTGTTGAGTTAGATGAGCAGGAAGTTTTTGAAGAAATCGGAGAGCCTGCGGCAACCGTTCTCTTAAATCAGAACAAGGCTGTTGAAGTAGAAACCCCCGATCATTTACCAGGTTCAGACAACCATTTGGTAGATCTGCCTGCTGTAGATCACTCTTTTATCGAGGCCGCATCGGCAATCGATTTCTTCGCTTTTGAAGAAAAGACAAGTACTGAAGTAGTTGCTCCGGCACCTGAAATTGAAACGGTAGTACCTGATAGTCTGGAAAAGAATTTCGTTTCTAAGTACGATGACGATGAGCTTCCCTATACCTTTTTATGGTGGCTGGCTAAAACCAGGGCAGAGCACGAACAGATTTTTCAACCTTATGCGCAGGCAAAACCGGCTAAGCAAAAACCAAAGCCACAAACCACTCAGCCACAAGAAAAGGCAGAATTTCAGCAGCAGTACGTTGAGCATATTTTTCACATTCAAACCCCTTTCGAAGTAGCAGACCATTTGGCCGAATATCCTGCTGCCGAAGTTAAGGATGTGAAAGGTGCCGAAATTATTGAACGGTTTTTAAAAGAAGACCCTACCATTAAGCCACCAAAGCCCGAACTGATTGATAATGAAAATAAGGCCAAGAAAAGTGCAGAAGATCATTACGACCTGGTTTCGGAAACTTTAGCCAAAATTTATATTGAGCAAATGCTTTACCACAAAGCCATAGATACTTATAAAAAATTAAGTTTGAAATATCCAGAAAAAAGTGGTTACTTTGCCGACCTTATCCAATCTATAGAAAAGAAATTTTAAAAATTATATTACCATGGTAACCTTTTTAATCATTTTATTAATTATTGTATGTATCGCTTTAGGCTTATTTGTACTTATACAAAACCCTAAAGGTGGTGGTTTAGCTACAGGCGGTGGCACCAGTAACATGTTTGGTGTTCAACGTACCGGCGATGTTTTAGAAAAAGGATCTTGGGTTTTATTAACGGCAATCGTTGTTTTAACCTTGTCAATTACTACAATCGCTAAAACCAGCGGTGGTAAAGCTGCTGTTGGAAGTTCGGCTATTCAAGAGCGTTTAGATAAAACACCTTCACCATCACCACTTGGTGGAAACTTAAACAGCACTAAACCTGCTGCAACAACTCCAGCTAAAGCAGATTCTACTAAAAAATACTAACAACAATATTTAAAGTGAAAAGCTTTCCTCAACAGGGAAAGCTTTTTGCGTTTATACGCTCTACCAAACAGCTTGTCCCGGAGCAGGCAACTTATGCCCTGCTGTTAACACATATTTAACATAAAAGCTTTAAATTGCCACATGAAATTAAGTGTGCTGGTTTTGTTTACTGCCCTTGCCGTAGGTCTATCTATTGGTATGGTTAATTTTTACTTTCAGCATAGCTGGTATTACCTGGCTATCTCTTTCGGTGTATCGTTTCTAAGCAGTTTCCTCGTTTTTTATTATCTGCTCGAAAAATACATCTATACCAAAATTAAACTCATTTATAAGCTTATTCATAACCTTAAATTAGGTAAAGATTTAAAAGATGCCCTTGGTGAGTATGTAAGCTCCGATCCAATTAATGATGTAGAGCAGGAAGTGAAAGAATGGGCCGGTGCGAAGAAAAAGGAAATCGACTTGCTTAAAAAGCAGGAGCAATTTAGGAGAGAGTTCCTTTCCAATGTTTCGCACGAGTTTAAAACACCGCTTTTTGCTATTCAGGGTTATATCGAAACCTTGCAGGATTGTTTGGTAGACGATCCGGATCAGGCTGTGTTATTTTTAAAAAAGGCCGAAAACAACGTAGAGCGTTTGAGTTACCTGATTAACGATCTGGATGCCATTTCGAAGCTGGAAACAGGCGAATCGCCCATCAATTACCAGAAATTTGATTTTGTGCAACTGGCCAAAGAGGTGATGGAAAACCTGGAAGACAGGGCGGAGAGCAAAAACATTAAACTTTTCTTTAAAGATAAATATACTGCCATAACTCCCGTTTCTGCCGATCGGGAAAAGATACGTCAGGTGTTGATTAACCTGATGGTAAACAGTATTAAATATGGGATTGATGGAGGCGAAACAGCCATTAAGATTTTCGAATTGCACGATCAGGTTTTGATTGAAGTTACCGATAACGGAATTGGCATTGAAGAAAAGCATCTGGCGAGGTTATTTGAACGTTTTTACCGCATCGATACCCATCGTGCGCGCGAGGTAGGCGGAACCGGTTTAGGTTTAGCCATTGTAAAACACATTTTAGAGGCACACCAACAAACCATATCGGTAAGAAGTACACCTGGTATCGGAACAACCTTTGCATTTACTTTGCAAAAGGGAGGGTAAGAACACTATATTTTTAGCTGTTCAAAACCAAATCTAAAAAATTAGTTTAAGGCTTACGGGCCTCTCTGCGCGTAAAATCCTGACATTCTTATTGGTAATGCGATTTTTGATGTTGTTTTTGTTAATATAATTAAGAAATTAACATTAACTTAACATTGAGCTTGTAGCTTTGCAACATATTAAAAATTAACATGAACAATATTTTTAAGTTCTTTACGCCTCAAGACAGAAAGTTTCATCCACTGTTCGAGCAGGCAGGAAGCAATGCATTAAAAATTGCTGAAGCCCTTTTAGCAATGGTGAGCACAGCCGATGCGGAAAACAGAAAAGCCATTTTTAAAGAAATTGAGCGACTGGAGCATGTAGGTGATGATATTACCCATTCAATTTTTCTTGAGTTAAGCCGGAACTTTATTACGCCTTTTGACCGTGAAGATATTCACCAACTGGCTACTGCTGTTGATGATGTTGCCGATTACATTTATGGCACAGCTAACCGCATGCAGATGTATAACATGAATACCATTAATGAGCCGATTGTTAAAATTGCCGAGCTTTTGGTAGAAATGTGTACCGATATTGATAAAGCGATTAAAGAATTGCGCAATTTCAAAAATATCCGTGTTATTGCTGATGCTTGTATCCGCATTAACAGCGGCGAAAACCAGGCTGATTATGTATTTACCCTAGCGGTAGCCCGTTTGTTCGAATACGAAACCAATGCAATTGAATTAATTAAACAAAAAGAGGTTTTACAAACGATAGAGAAAGCAACAGATAAGTGCGAGGATGTAGCGAATGTGCTTGAAACTATCTTGGTTAAAAACGCTTAATAAAAAACAAACATGGTAACTACCTTACTGGTTGTTGTTGTAATTCTGGCTATTGCTTTCGATTATATTAACGGTTTCCACGATGCCGCTAACTCGATTGCAACAGTTGTTTCTACAAAAGTACTTACGCCTTTTCAGGCGGTTTTATGGGCTGCGTTATTTAATTTCGCTGCTTATTTTTATTTTACCGACCACAAAGTGGCCAATACAGTTGCTAAAACTGTAATTGAAAACTACATTACATTAGAGGTTATTCTGGCAGGCTTAGTTGCTGCAATTATCTGGAACCTTCTAACCTGGTGGTATGGTATTCCTTCCAGCTCATCGCACACCTTAATTGGTGGTTTTGCAGGTGCTGGTATGACACATGCTTTGCTTACAGGCGCTAGTCCGCTCGATGCCGTAAACATGGGTTATGTAATTAAAATTGTTTCCTTTATTGTGTTGGCTCCGATAATCGGTATGGTAATTTCGGTGGTTTTAACGCTTATCATTATCAATGTGTGCCGTTATGCCAAGCCGGCAACAGCCGAAAAATGGTTTAAACGTCTGCAGCTTTTATCATCTGCTGCCTTAAGTTTCTTCCACGGAGGTAACGATGCTCAAAAAGTAATGGGTATTATTGCAACAGCTTTAATCGCTTCAAAGGTGATTCCTAACTTCGAAGCCATGCCTGCATGGGTTCCAATTGCCTGTTACTCTGCCATAGCATTAGGTACTATGAGTGGTGGCTGGAAAATTGTAAAAACCATGGGATCGAAAATTACCAAGGTAACTGCACTTGAAGGTGTTGCTGCCGAAGGTGCTGGTGCGGTAACATTGGGTATTACCGAACACTTCGGTATTCCGGTTTCTACTACGCATACCATAACCGGTTCTATTGTAGGGGTAGGGGTTGTTAAAAGTGTATCGGCAGTACGTTGGGGTGTAACCATTAACCTGATTTGGGCATGGATTTTAACCATCCCGGTTTCAGCTACACTGGCAGCCATTATTTACGCGGTGATATACTACTTAAAATAAAAAACAAAATCCTTTAATAATACTCAGAAGACCAGGGCCAAAAGCGCTGGTCTTTTTTGTTGTAATTTACCGCAAAGAACGCTAAGTTTTCTCGCAAAGGACACAAAGTGATTTGCAATTTCCTAAGCCCTAACCCCGTCATTTCCAGCTTGATCTGATAGTAATCTTAATGCAATAGAAAGGCTAATGATTCATGTTTTATGCTTTAAGATTCCCGTTTTCACGGAAATGACGTAAAGTGGAACGGTATTGTGTTCACTATAGTCGCTGGGATAAACAACAGGATGTTCAGCGAAGCTACCTTTAATGATACGGGTTTACCCTAAGTGGGGCTTCCAATGAAAAGCTCGGATGTAATAATTTGCTTTGCGTGCTTTGCGGTTAAATCTGCACTAAAACTTAACGCTCAGTTCAACTACATCGGTACCTTTTTTGGGAAGTACCCAATCCGGACCATCCTGAATCAGTCGTTTCGCTTCTGCATCGGCTTTTTTGTTAAGCGATTTAATAACTGTAATGTTTGAAGGCCTTCCGTTGGTTTTTACTTTAAAGCTTAAAATCACAAACTGTTCAGGGCCTTTCGGGTTATACAGTTTATTGTTGTTTTCGAGGTATTGCTGATAGTTAATTGTAGCAACCGGAATAGGCTTGGTAATTTCCTCAGCCGATTTTCCATTCAGGTTCTGCTCTGCACGAAGCGTAATTTTAGGTGCAGGTATATTTTCTTTCTTGCGTCCATTCGATCCGGTAATCAGCGCAATTTCGTTGAGTGTTTTTCCTCCACTCATGGCCGACCTGATCGCATTTGGATCTTGCATACCCACCACCGGAATCTCTTTAAAACCAATGGCATTAATTAATAAATCCTTGTCTTTAGCGCTGCTATCAGCTGGCAAGGTAAAATATCCCTTGGTATCGGTTGCGGTTATGTTTTTCGATCCAGCCAGTTTAACTACAGCGCCACTAATGGGTTTTCCGTCACGCTGATCCACTACATTGCCACTAAAAACAATTTTACTTGATCCAAACGATTGTGGTGCAGCAGCTACTGCAAGCGGTTCGTCAAACCTAGCTTGAATAGAATCGGCTTTACGGGCGGCGAAAGCGCTCACCTTAGCTTTACTTAGGCTTGCACGTTCTTCAATTGCTTTGCTTTCTGCAATTTCCCTTTGCACGCTATAATTGGTTGGTGTTGTTTTCTTGTTGATGGCCAGATCGTTGGTTTTAGCATCAGCAATCGCTTTATCAATTAAGGTTGATTTGGCAACTTTGGCCAAAGTATCTGTTTTAGGGCTAACAGCGGCTATAGCGGTAGTAGTATCGAGATTTACCATTACACCACCCGATTTTCGGGCGGCCATTTCGGCATTTCTGCGGTTCGTTTCGCGCATAAAGAACAAAATACTCACCGCAATAAAAGCTACTGTAGCTGTAGCAGCAATGCTGAGCCTTTGTGTGGTAATACCCCAGAGTTTACGCTTTATCGGCCTTTCCGAAACCCTGTCGTGCAGTTGCTTTTGTAAAATAGAAAGTGTTTGTTTGCGTTTAGGCGATTGTTTTAAGCCTTCCAAAGCTTCGGCAACGAAAGGATCTTCCAAGGCCTGCCTTTCTACAAAGTGCATAGCTTTGGCATCAAGCTTACCATCCAGGTAATCTTCCAGTACATCAATATCTAACCAATCGTTATTCACCACTGTTTTTCTCTATACAAATCTTTAAATTCCGCTTACCGTTTTGGATGTAACTTTTTACCTTAAGCATGTCGTAGCCCGTAATATCGGCCACTTCTTTATAGCATTTTTCCTGTAAATAAAATAAATCTACGCTTTTTCGCTGTTCTTCAGGCAAAGTTTGCATACACTTTTCCATAATGGTAAGCTGTGTTTCTTTTGTGTTGTCTATATCCAGATGCACAAACTCGCTGTTTTCCACAAAAGTATCGTCTATAGAAACATTATTTTGCCTGGCCGATTTACGCAGCGCCATTAAGCAATGGTTACGCGTAAGTACATGAAGCCAGCTTTTGAAATTCTGTACCTCGTGCACTTTGAGCTTGGTTACCAACTCTTCAAAAATCTGCATTACAGCATCCTTGCTTTGCTCTTCATCCTTAAAGTAGTTTAGGCAAACCCCGAAAACCAGGTGCATATATTTGTTGTAAAGCGTACCCAATGCATCTAAATTGCCCGCGTTTTTATACTCGGCAATTAGTTTAGCATCATCTTGCTGGCTATTTCCAGCTGTATTTTTTATAAATCTCAAAAAAACAGGTAGCTATATCGAATTATCTTTCAAGTATAAAAAATATTTCTGAGTGATAAGACATAAACTAATTTTTTAGGCTAATCTGTTTGAATTATGCCTCATGAAAGCTATTTTATTTGAGAGACGGGAAGGGATGAAAATTTAACATTTCAACTTTGCCGAAACACTTATCTTTGATCACCAATAAAAAACTGGCCGTTGTTTTGCTTGTCAGGATTAAACACACACCAAATGAAAAGAATTAAAACTTTTTCTACTGCACTGGCTTTACTGCTGTTTGCCAGCTTTACCGTTACTGCCCAGATTAAACTGAGCGATATTTTTAAAAAAGTAACCGAAAAACAAGGAACCACCGCCGGTGCTACAGGAACACCCTCAACTTTCGAAATAGGACAGGGCATTAAAGAAGCATTGCAAATCGGTATTTCGGCTGGTGCCGACAGGCTTTCGGTTAAAGATGGTTTTTTGGGCAACCTGGCGGTTAAAATTTTAATGCCACCCGAAGCACAAAAAGTAGAAAAAACATTGCGGGGCATTGGCTTGAACAAGCTTTGCGATAATGTAATTGTGAGCCTGAACCGCGCAGCAGAAGATGCCGCTACAGAAGCCAAGCCCATTTTTATTTCGGCCATTAAACAAATGACGCTTACCGATGCTACCAATATTCTTTTGGGCAATAAAGATGCCGCTACCGAATACTTTAAGCGGGTAACTACAGCTCAGCTAATGCAAAAGTTTAGCCCGATTGTAACCACCAGCTTAAGTAAGGTAAATGCCACCAAATATTACAGCGATTTAACCACGCAGTACAACAGGTTGCCATTGGTAAAACCCGTTAACACCAACTTAACCGAATACGTTACGCAAAAGGCGATTGATGGATTGTTTATCGAAGTAGCGAAAGAAGAACTGAAAATAAGGGATAATCTAGGCTCAAGAAGCTCTACCTTATTGCAAAAAGTGTTTGGCTATGCCGATAAGAAAAAAAGTTAAGTCTAATTAAAATCATAAAAAGAGGAGATTCAGGTTCTGCAAGGGGCCCGAATCTTTTTGTTTAAAAACAATTTGTAAAATTGTATATGACGAAATTTAACATTCAGCTGGCCTGTATTTTTATAGCCGGCACGGTACTTACAAGTTGTAGCAATCAACAATCAGCAGAGGGCGGTTCGAAAGCGATATTAGATACGGTTTCGTTAAGCAGTAAAAACTATGCCCTGGCCTATCAGGATGGCGAAAAGATTGTGGCTACCAGCATCGATACCATGAAGCAGATTTCGTTCGGTGGTGCTACCGATCCGGCCATTTCGCCCGACGGGAATAGACTTGCCTACACTTTAAGCGATTCTGCTGGGCACCGCTCCATATGGATTGCCGATATGGAGAATAAAAGTCAGGGCGAATTGGTGGTAAATAACAACAATTATTACCAGGCGGTATGGTCGGCTGATGGCAGTACCATTGCTTTTAACATTTTTAACAAACAAAACCTATGGAAAATAGGCATTATTAAAGCAGATAATTCAGGCTATGTAATGCTTGATAGTGCATCTAAAATTAATGTGTATGCCCCAACGTGGAAAAATGAGAAGGAAATCGTTGGTCAGGATTTAACCAATTTGTACACTTTTGATCTTTCGGGTAAGGTGATTGATACCAAGTTAATTGCAGGTTTAATTGGTAAAGATTTAACCATTGCCAGTAGTAATCGTTTCTTTTATACCAAAGACGGCAACAAACTGATTTTCAATGCCGGCAATACTGATGTATTGGATGGATTAACCGGGCCTGCTGAGGCGGTTTATATTTTGGATTTGGCCAATAAGAAAATCGACAGGCTTTCGCCCAAGGGTATAAATGTATCTTACGTTTTTGTAACTGCCGACGACCGGATTTTTTATAGCGGTGCCGAAAAACCCTTTATTCAATCGAAAATTTATGTAGCCGATTTGAAGGGTAACAGTAAAATTGTGGTGGATAAGGGCACTAATCCAACCGGGGCTTTAAAATAACAATATGGCTAAAAAGGTAAAAATAGTAATCGTTGGGATTGGCGGTGTCGGCGGCTATTTCGGCGGTTTGCTGGCTAAAAAATATGCTGGAAAGGGAGCTGTTGAAATCGTTTTTGTAGCTCGTGGCGAACATTTAAGTGCAATTAAAGCAAATGGTTTAAAGGTGATAAGGGGCAATGAAGCTTTTATTGCAAGTCCAGATCTGGCAACCGATCATTTTGATGAAACAGGCATAGCTGATTACATTATCATTTGTACCAAAAGTTACGGTTTAAACCAAACACTCGACAGTTTAAAGCCTTGTATTGGCCCACAAACTGTGCTTCTGCCATTGTTAAACGGTGTTGATGCCTATGATATCATTAACCGGCGTTTCCCAGAAAATACGGTGTTAAAAGGTTGTGCCTTTATCATTTCGCGGTTAAAAAGTGCTGGTGTAATTGAAAACTCGGGTGCGATACAGAAAATATCTTTCGGATTAGATGGACCTTTAACATCAGAGGTATTATTGCTTAACGATATATGCCGTGATGCTGGAATTGAGGTAAACTGTACCGATAAAATTTCGACCGCAGTATGGGAGAAATTTATTTTTATATCGCCAACCGCCACAGCTACCTCTTTTTACAATAAAACCATTGGTGAGGTACTCTTGCACCATAGTCATGAAGTTAAGCTACTGATTGCCGAAATAAAAAGCCTGGCTTTAGTCAAAGGGATTTCCCTCGGTGACGATATTATGGAAAGGACCTTTAATACCATGAAATCGATGAAGTACGAAGCCACTTCTTCAATGCACAGGGACTATCTGGGGCAAAAACCTGAAACGGAAGTAGAATCGTTAACAGGTTACATTGTGCACGAAGCCGCTAAATATGGTTTGGAAACACCAATCTACACGCATTTTTACGCAGGCCTGGTTGTGAGGTAAAATTATTAGGAGAATTAAAAATCCTCAGTTCATAAGGACAGGAAAACATATCCTGACCAACATAGCGATTCATTTTCAGAGTATTAACTTTTTTTTGAAAAAATTAAAGAAAATTTAAAGTAATATTGAGTTTCATCCGTTTACTGGTTTACAAAAGATAAATAGTGCCAAAAAACGAACCTCAAAATATCATTTCTACAGTTGCCAGTTACGGTAAGCGCCTCTTTAGTTTCATCCGTGGGCGGGTGAATACGGACGAGGATGCAGAAGATATTTTGCAGGATGTTTGGTTTCAATTAAGTAACCAGCCCGAGGCGGGTGCCATTGAGCAGATTAGCGGCTGGTTGTATCGTGTAGCACGGAATAAAATAACCGATAAGTACCGTAAACAGAAAGAAGAACGGCTGGAAGATTTTACTTTTGAAGGGGAAGATGGCGAAATCAGTTTTAGGGATATATTGCTGGCCGAATCTTATTCGCCCGAAGAAGAAAGTTTAAAAAAGCTCTTTTGGGATCAGCTTTTTTTAGCACTCGATGAGCTGCCAGAAAACCAGCGATACGTATTTGTTCAGAATGAGCTCGAGGAACGTACCTTTCAGGAGCTGGCCGATGAAACCGGCGAAAATATCAAAACTTTAATATCGAGAAAAGGTTATGCGGTAAAGCATTTACGCAGCCGCTTACAAAATTTATATCAGGAATTTATCAATTATTAAATTTGCAGGAGATGAGAAATAGAAAGTTTAGTAAAGGCAAGAAATTCATTTTCTTTTTACCTGTGGTAGTACTAATTGCCACCGCTTTGGGTTTTGTAGTAATGTACTTGTGGAACTGGATTTTACCTGAAGTAGCCCATGCCGGGCGACTTAATTTCTGGCAGGCAATTGGGCTGCTCGTGCTGTGCCGCATATTGTTCGGTAATTTTAATAAAGGCGGCGGCGGTGGTTTCCGCGAAAAAGCACATAATATGCGTGCGAAATGGCACAGTATGAACGAAGAAGAAAGAGCGAAGTTTAAAGAAGAATATAAACGGCGTTGTGGTGGCTGGGGCCGCCACGATCAGCGATAAAGAGTGATTTGAAGCCAGCTAAGCTGGCTTTTTTGTTGCTTGTCTATTTTATTTCCTAAAAAGTCTGTCATCCTGAGGGTTAATTTATTTCATAAAAATTAATATTTAGTAACAGCCCATTCAGGGACGTCATTTCGAGCGAAGTACAACGTAGCCGAGAAGTCTATTTAAAGATCTCTCACCGCCTGTACGGGCATGCATTTCGCCACCGGTGAAAAACCGGGCGGCTCTAGTCACAATGACGATTCTTCTACGGGGTCTGTCATCCTAAGTCTGTCGAAGGACTTTCGGCGCTCCATAGCTGAGTAGCTAAAAGTCAGCTGCTAAAAACTGAACCACCCATACTCCCTGGCTAAGACCCCCTCAAAAAATATTTCAAAAAAAATTAAAGTAAAATCTTTTCTCTGCCGTCTACCTAATCAAACAAGGAAATTAACCATGAAAAAAATATTAAAAGCCATAGGATTCGGAATTGTACTGGGTGCAGCCGTATTCTTCGTTCCATTTATATTCAAATTTATTTTAATTGCCATGCTCATCGGAATGGTGTTCAGAATTTTTGCCTTTAACCGCCGCAGGCGCTTTGCCCAGCGTTTTAATGAATACTACCCCAATCACTTTGAACAGATTACCCCAATTGATGGTCAATGGTACCGTCCAAACGTTCAGGGTAACGGCGTAGCAAACAGTATTAACATAAATTAATTTAGCCATGAGAGCATTTAGAATATTTTTAGTCTTAGTAGCAGCCGGAGCAACTTTTTACAGCTTAAACGTATTGGCTGTTCAGAACGGATACCGCGACCGGTTAGACTTTAGAAACAGGTACTACCATGAGCATGATTGCAGGCCTGAACAGAAAAGCCATGCTTTTAACCACCACAGTAACAATACAACAAGCGCTTTTGAGTTTAAGCCAGAAGCCACTCAACACATCGTCCCCGTAAAATAAACTGATATGTCGCGCGTACTTTTTTTATCCAATCCATATGACAGTTCTGCGAGGCCGATTTTAGGTCTGGCCAACGAACTGATTAGCAAGGGGCAGGAAGTTACATTTTTCAGCTCGGATGAGTTTCAGGAGCCTGTTGAGGGCATAGGTGCTGACTTTAAGCCTTATAAGGGAGATCTGGATATTTTTCAGCAAAAGAAAAGCGACGAATCGAAGTCGGGCCTGATTAGCGCATTGCTCGAACCGATGAAATTTATCGATGATATTGTAGTACAGATCAGGGGGCTAAAATTCGATTATGCCGTATTTTCTCCAGCTTACCCATACGCTAATATCATTACCCAACTACTGGGAATACCTAAAACGCAGTTTGGTGTTTCCAGTTAAAACGCAGGCAACAGCGCTTGAGAATTAATAATTACAAACCATTAAATTTTAAAAACATGTACAACGAACATAGCTGCCATACAGGCAAAATGCATCACGGTTGCGGCCATAGGGGCGGCAGATTTGGTCATCACTTTGGTGGCCGTTTTAAACCGGGATACGAAATGTTTAACCGTGGTTTCAGGCGCGTGCCTGTAAACATCGAGGAAACAGAAAATAGTTTCATTATTCACCTCTTTGCACCCGCTTTGGTTAAAGAAAACCTGAAAGTAGTAACCAAGGATGATGTTTTAACCATTTCATACCAACCGGCTGAAGACGGGCCAACTGAAAAATTTAGTCGACGCGAGTACAGCAACGGTGCTTTTGAAAGAGCTTTTGCTTTAAACGGAAAAGTACTTAACGAGCAAATTTCTGCGGCTTATGCCGATGGAATTTTAAAGGTAACATTGCCTAAAAACCCCGAAACCAATACACCAGAGAAAGATATCCTGGTGGACTAAGTTTTGTCTATTATAATTTCACCAATGCTCCGGTTATGATCGGGGCATTTTTTGTTTAAAGGCTTTTGAGGCTGTACAACTTTTAGGGGTATTATTTTGAAAGCTTCCTGCTGTGGGTGGGAAGCTTTCAAAGTAACTATGATTTGTCGCTGCGCATGGTAGGAAGCTTTCAAAGTGGTTTTGATCTCCTGTTGCTGTGAGCAGCAAGTTTTCAAAGATTTGGAAGCCGGAAAAGGATTTCAGGGCTGAGGGATTATAGTTAAAATGGCCAATCCTGTATTGATATTGAAATGCGTTTGCTATTCGCCTTAATTTGAGGTACTTTTGCTAAAAGACAAAAACAAACAGATTGAATTTTAACGACTTTAATTTTAACCCCGATTTATATGAAGGCCTAATGGCCATGGGGTATAAAAGCGCTACTCCCATACAAGAACAAGCCATTCCGGTAATTTTAGATAATCACGATCTGATTGCCTGCGCCCAAACGGGTACAGGAAAAACGGCCAGCTACCTTTTGCCGGTAATGGACAAAATTAGCCGGGCTGCCGACAGGCATAACAATACTTTGATTTTGGCGCCAACCCGCGAGCTTGCCCAGCAAATTGATTTGCAGGTAGAAGCATTGGCTTATTTTACCAATATCAGTTCATTAGCCGTTTATGGCGGAGGTGATGGTATTGCTTACGAACAGCAAAAACGTTCGATGCGCGAAGGTGTGGATATTATTATTGCTACACCAGGCCGCTTAATGGCACACTTATCATCAGGGGTATTGAAGCTGGAGCATTTGCAGCATTTAATTCTGGATGAAGCCGACAGGATGCTGGATATGGGATTTTACGATGATATCATCCGGATTATCAGTTACCTGCCTAAAAAAAGACAAACACTTTTGTTTTCGGCTACCATGGCACCGAAAATCAGGAATATGGCCGGCAAAATTTTGCACGAGCCTAAACAGATTACCATCTCCATTGCTAAACCTGCCGAAGGGATCGATCAGCAAGCCTATAATATCCACGATCAGCAAAAACAAGCCTTACTAACCGAGATTTTTAAGGACGAAAAATATAAAAGCAGTATCATTTTTGCCTCAACTAAAGAGAAAGTAAAAGCCTTGTATAAAGCTTTTAAAGGACTTGGTATTAAAGCAGAGGCCTTTCACTCAGATTTAGGCCAGAAAGAGCGTGAGGACATCTTGTTGGCCTTTAAAAACAGAAGATTGCCCATATTGATCGGTACAGACGTATTGTCGCGCGGTATTGATGTAGAAGGAATCGATCTGGTAATAAATTACGATGTTCCGGGCGACCCGGCAGATTATGTACACCGGATAGGTCGTACGGCGAGGGCAGCTACAAAAGGAACAGCCATTACCCTGGTTAACGGTAGGGATAAACGCAAATTCGACAACATAGAGAAACTGATTGAAAAACAGGTGCCTCGAATGCCTTTACCTGAGGATATTGCCACGATGGAAATTACCCATGTGGAAGAAAAAAGACCACAGCATAAGGGCAATGGTAAGAAACGGGTTTGGCATAAAAAGAAACCAAAACCTAAACCAACAAGTTAGTTCTGGTCTACGTTGTCATCCTGAGCCTGTCGAAGGACTTTCTGAATTCACAGCAGACATTTCAATAAAATTTAGCCACAGATTCACAGATTTTTATTTAATCTGGAAATCTGTGGCTTTTTAGTTACACATGCGCTACGGCACCAATTTTTATGGATTGATTCCTCCGAAAATCATATGATTTTTGTTGTTTATTTAACAATATGGTGATATTCATTTGCGGTTTTGACAACGATAAAGAGTAAATTAGCTTTATAAAAACAGAATCAAAATGGACGCAAAAATTGGAATAACCCCAGAAAATAGACAAGCAGTTTCAGAACAATTGGCTAAATTATTGGCCGATGAATATGTTCTGTACACAAAAACCCGTAATGCACACTGGAATGTGGAAGGTATCGACTTCTTGGCTAAGCATAAATTTTTCGAAGAACAGTATAACCAACTGGATGAATTTATTGATAGCGTTGCAGAACGTATCCGTAAAATTGGTCATTATGCACCTGCAACCCTGAAAAACTTTTTGGCTTTAACGCACCTAACTGAATACAGTGAGCGCCACAACGATAGTTTGGGTTACATTAAAGATTTATTGGCCGACCATGAAACCGTAATTGAATTTATCAGGGGTAACATTAACCCGATTGCCAATGATTATGGTGATGCCGGAACCAGCGATTTTATTACCGGACTTATGGAAACCCACGAAGAAATGGCTTGGTTTTTAAGAGCGCATTTAAAATAGTTTATCAAATCATTTTTTAAACGCCAATAGGATAAAATCTTATTGGCGTTTTTGTTTTATGGCTATATTTACAGCACCCCATGGCAAATTTTATTATTATCGGTCTGTGCATACTGGCAGGCATCCTTTTTAGAAAAAGCAAAACCCTGCCCAAGGATGCACACAAAGGCATTAATGCTTGGATTATTTACATTGCCTTGCCTGCGGCTTCATTTAAATATTTGCCGCATATTGTTTGGACAAAAGACCTGCTCTTTCCGGTGCTGGCGCCAATTTGTGTGTGGTTGTTTGGCTGGTTGTTCGTTACCGTATATAGCAGGAGCCAAAAACTAAGCAGGGCAACAACAGGCGGGTTAAAGTTAACCAGTTCTTTAAGTAACACTTCATTTTTGGGTTTCCCTCTAATTGCAGCCTACTTTAGCGAAAAAGATCAGGCTATTGCCATTATCTGCGATCAGGCTACCTTTATGCTCTTATCAACCATTGGTATTGTTGTGGCAATCCGCTCGTCGCAGAATCAAAAACTGAGCGCGCAGCTGGTGCTTAAAAAGGTGCTCACATTCCCGCCGCTTATTGGTTGCATTTTAGCTTTAACGGTTCCACATTTTATCACTATTAGCCCACTCGAACCGCTTTTCGAAAAACTAGCCGGAACGGTTGGTCCGTTGGCTTTATTTTCGATTGGTTTGCAACTTAAGTTTGGTGGATGGTTTAGCGAATTGAAACACATCAGCTTTACTTTATTATACAAACTAATACTGGCCCCTGTGGTTGTTCTGGCCATAGCTGTGCTATTGGGTTTAAGCGGTACAATTACCAGGATAACCATTTTTGAAATGGCAATGCCAACCCTGGTAACGGCTGGGGTAGTGGCCGATCAGTATAACCTGAACCCTAAACTGGCTAACCTGGTAGTAGGTGTGGGGATTGTACTGTGTTTTGTTACTACAGGCTTGTGGTGGTTGGTGCTGACTTATTCGGGGTTGGTTTAATCGCAAATGATTTAGCCACGGAGGCATTTCGAGCAGTGCAATGTATTCGAAAACTATTGGGAGCTCAGCGAAGCTAAAGCTGTTTAAAGACTTCTCCATTGCGCTGCGCTCCAGTCGAAATGACGATTACTATGGTAAGATCGGCGTCATTCGTCAAAAGCCCTACGCTTAGCGCACTTCGCGAAAAACTCAACGCGCTTAGCGATTAAATCCAATAAAAAAGCCGCAAAATTTCTTCTGCGGCTCCCCATCATTTAAGCTTTTTTACAAACCTAATTTTTTAGCAATAGCAGATGGAATACCTGCTTTGTTTAATAAAAAGGCAGTAGTTTTATATTTTACGTAGTTTTTGGTTACGTATAAATAACCTTTGTAATCATTGGTTACACCCCAAGAGTTTTTAACGATATAGTATTCTTTTCCATTCTGATCTTTCGATACACCAACAATGTGCATACCGTGGTCATCGGTAGTTTGGTAGTTATCAAAAGCAGCCTGACGGTTTTCCTGTGTAATTTCCATCTCTGCCTGCGGACCATTAAACATATCGGTTTTCTCTTTTACCGTCATGTCGTTATAAGGCGTTTGCGGAACGAAAGCCACACCGTTTTTGTAGCTGAAAGATTTCTCGCTTACATCAGTAGCCCAGGCCACAGTATAACCGTTTTTCAAAGCGTTGTCGATAATGTCGGTAATATCGTTTACTTTAACATTGTAAACCTGATCAAACGACCAGTTATCAGGAACCAATAACGTAAACTTGCTATAGAAAGGGTGATCGTTGAAAGAAGATAACTCTACATAATTATCAGGGTTGATGCCTACTACTTCGTTTGCGAAAGTTTTAGGAGTATATTTTTTGCCATTGTAAGTAAAGTTCTCTGGAACAGCGCCTAAATAAGCATCGATAACACCAGTATAAGCTTTTAACCAGTTTGGTGTTAATTCACCGTTCGAATTTTTAACCACAGCTTCTAAAACACCTTTTTCGATGTCGCCAAGCTCGGCCGTTTTATTGGTTTTTGTACCGTAGTTTAAGCCGGTATAGGCTTCCTGTGGCACTGCACCATATTTTCTGTACATATTAATTACATCGTGCAAAGCACCACCATCGCCTAAAGAAACCGCGCCATGCATACGTACATAGTTGATTCCTTTTTCTACATAAGCATTACGGGCCGTGAAAATCTGCGATAACTGAACAGGTTGTTTACCCGCTTTAATCATTTCCGATTCAAGGAAAGAGTTGGTAGAATAGCTCCAGCAAGTACCCGATGAACCCTGGTTTTGAACAGGCGTGTTGGCCAGATTAATAACATCAGTAAATTTAAAAGAGGCTTTACTGTTTTCGCTTTGGTTGTTTTTTAAAGAATTAACAAGATTGTCCTGACCATAGGTTACTAAAATAGATAACGACAAAGCCAGACCAATCACACTGATTTTGGTGTAGTTGATCATTTTTTTATGAATAATTAATAAAATTGAGCGAATGTAGAAATACTTGTTGATTTAGGGTCAGAATGTTTGTAATAAATCCATAATATCTGTCATTTAAATGCAACAATGTTGAGTTAGCACTCCGGCAAACTGATCGGGATATTGGTTGCAAGGCCTCCGTCTGAGGTTTCTTTGTACTTTGCATTCATATCCAGTGCAGTTTCCCACATTGTGTTTACTACGGCATCTAAACTTACCTTAGCCTTATCAGGGTTGCTTTGTAAAGCCAGCTGACTTGCGGTAATGGCTTTTATGGCCCCCATGGTATTTCTTTCAATACAAGGGATTTGCACCAGACCACCAATAGGATCGCAGGTTAAGCCCAGGTGATGTTCCATAGCAATTTCGGCTGCCATTAGTACCTGTCTTTGCGAGCCTCCAAGGCATTCGGTTAGTGCAGCTGCAGCCATGGCTGATGAAACGCCAATTTCGGCCTGGCAACCGCCCATAGCGGCTGAAATGGTGGCGCCTTTTTTGAAAATACTGCCTATTTCTGAAGCGCAGGCAATAAACTGAATAATTTTGTCTTCAGTATAGGCATTGCAGAAGGTAATGAAATATTGGAGTACTGCCGGTATTACTCCTGCAGCACCATTAGTTGGTGCGGTAACCACACGGCCAAACGAAGCATTTTCTTCATTAACAGCCAGTGCAAAGCAGCTTACCCAGTCTAAAATATAGTTGAAACCATTTCCACCGTTTCTAATCGCTTCCACCCAGGTATCGTAATTGGTATATTCGTTTTGACCGATCAGTCTTTTGTTGAGCGGAAAAGCACGTCGGGCAACATCTAAACCACCGGGTAGAAAACCGGTAGTATGGCAACCGCGGTAAATGCAATCGCGCATAACAGCGAAATGTTGTAAAATGCCTTTTTTCGTTTCTGCTTCAGGGCGCCAGGCCAGTTCGTTTTCCAGTACAATCTCGCTTACTTTTAAGCCGGTTGATAAACACCAATGTAAAAGATCTTTGGCTTTCTCGACCGGAAAGGGTAGGTCTACCTGCGGTTTATTGCTGTTGTCTTCACCCTCTTTTACCACGAAACCACCACCAATAGAATAGTAGGTTTCTGAGAAAGCTTTTCCATTGCTTAAAAAAGCCTGAAAAGTAACGGCGTTGGGGTGGAAGGGCAGGCTTTCGGAAAACAGGAAAAGCAAATCTTCTGTATAATCGAAATCAATAACGAGTTGATTGGCCAGGTTCAGTTTTTTGTTCTTTTGTATGGCTTCGAAAGTTGGCGTTACTGCATCTACATCAAAAGTTACCGGATCGGCACCTGTTAAGCCTAATAAAATGGCAACGTCAGTTCCATGGCCCTTACCTGTTTTAGCAAGCGAGCCATACAACAATATTTTTATGCCTTCTACGGTATCAATCGGGTGGTTTTGCGCTAGAGAAGCGGTAAACTGCTGTGCTGCCCTCCACGGACCTAAAGTATGCGAGCTGGATGGGCCGATGCCTATTTTAAAAATATCGAAAACTGAAATCTGTTCCTTAATCATCACGAAAGTTAGTTATGCAAAGCTATGATTGTTTTGTGATTTTTAGCTAAATAATTTTTTGCTGCTGCCTGAAAAAGTTTTACATTGTTAGGCACTAAAATAATGCCTCAAATGCAATTCGACCCGTTTAATAGAGATTTAAATTTAGCTTACTGCCGAGCTTCTACGCAGAAAAGGTTTGCTAACCACGTTATTGATGTACTCGTGTTCTATGTTGCGTTATTTGTTGGCGGAATTGTGATAGAAATAATCTATCCAGGTTTGTTGGATGGTATCAACGGTTTGTTGCTGATCCGCTTAATCGGAATGGTTTGTTACAGCTTGTTTATGTGTTTTATTGAAGCTGTTTCACGTGGAAAATCAATCGGTAAATTAATTACAGGAACAAAAGCAGTAAATTCAGACGGGACAGAAATCGATTTTCCGAAAGCCTTTCTGCGTAACATCATACGCGCGGTTCCTTTTAATGAACTTAGTGCATTGGGAAATCCCTGCGAACCCTGGCACGACAGGTGGTCGAATACAATTGTGATAGAAGAGAAAAAACTGGCATTGCAGAAGCAACGCACGGATTTGTTTGAATCTGTTAAAAATCAAACTCTATAATATCATCATCTTTTAGCATCCGCTCTACAAACTTCTGGTGGTTTTGTGGCGTGCCGGTAGCCGTCCAGTTTCCGGTAATGATATTATTTACCAGTTGGTGTTTGCCGCGCTGAGGCTTCAGTTTGCTTTCCCTGAAAACTTCCTCATAGCTTTCTAAATCGCCATGGGTATGCTGTTTTTTAACAATGCGGTACACCCGTTTGGTAAAGCGACGGTCGCCAATTTCTTCTAAAAAAGGAAAAATAATCAAGGCCAGCATCACTACAATGGTAACACCTATAGCCTGATGATAATAACCAGAACCAACAGCCATACCAATGGCTGCAACAATCCAGATGATACAGGCGGTGGTTAAGCCTTTAACGCGGTTTTCTTCTTTGAAAATTACGCCTGCGCCTAAGAAACCTATACCTGTTACAATGTTCGATGCAATTCGGTCTTGGCTCGTTGCCCCGATATTAATAGATAGGATAGTGAATAGCGTAGCTCCCAAACCAATCATCATCATGGTTTTTAAACCTGCTGATTTACTTCTGTACTCGCGTTCGGCACCTATGATACCACATAACAGGGTGGCGAGTAAAAATTTATTCACCTCGCTTTGCGTAATGAAATGGTTATTTTCCAGAATCTCGTTCATTGCCTTAAATTAACTAAGGCAAATTAATAAAAATCGTAACATCTTAAGCCATTTGCACGGCCTCCGTTCGAACTATTTGGAAAGTATTTTTCGTAGCCCACCCCAATTTCGGATGTACCGCCGGTATTCGTGTAGTTAATTTTAGAGGTGGTTGCATCATGGCTAATGCCCAGTCTGAATTTTTCGCCGTTGGTTCTTCTATTAAAAATATCGAAGATGACCGAAAAAACAATCGCGTCGTTTCCGTTTCTATTGCCATCGTTACGGTACCAGATGCCGGCGTTAATACCTGCGTATTTGTATTGCATACCCGCACTGAAAGAAGTAACGTTGGTTTGTTTGTAAGCAACGATAGAAGGGATGAGGTAGCTGCCGTCGCGGTCGTACTGATCGGGGATCAGGGTTAATTTGTAGCTCAAATTGCCTGAAACACGAAGGGGTAATTTGCTTTGAAAACCCGAAAGTGATTCGTCGGGCCGGTTAAGGTGGTGGGTAGCTAGCCCCATCATAAATTTGCCTACCACCAGGTTTGCTCCTGCGTTGGCATCTAAATAAAAGCGGCTATCTACGCTGGGGCGCTCGGCACCTGAAATACTGCCGGGAATGTAGCCTGTATTAATGTCGATCTGATCGCCAAACACCAGTTTATCCCAATTTAATTTCTGGTTGGTAACGCCTGCCTGCAAGCCAAACGAAAGGGTAAAATCGTCGCCGCCGATAATGTAGGCATAACTTACAGCAATATTATTTTTAACCAGATAAGCTGTGCCTTCGCTGCTGCGGTTAAAAACCAGGCCTATGCCACTGTTCAGCTTGCGGAGGTTAATATCGCCCGAAGCGGTCATGTACGAAAAATCGCTGGCCAAACCTGTCCACTGGTTGCGGTATAATGCATTAAACCTGATATCGCCCTCAAACTGGCCGGTGAGCGCCGGATTTAAGTAAATGGGCGCGTTGTAAAACTGCGAGTAAATATGGTCTTGCGCCAGTGAAATTAGTGGTAACGCCAATGCAAGCAAAAATATGATTATCCTTCTCCCCATCATCTATCTGATTAAATATATTACGCCTGTCTTTTTCGGAGGAGATGAATCGTAGGTCATCCCTTTCCAATCGCTGCCATTGATAAACCTGATATCTACTTTCCAGTAATAAACGCCCTGTGGCTGATCCTGGCCTTTGTAGGTGCCATCCCAACCCTCTAAAGGTGCGCCATCATCTAGTTTGGTCGTTTCCCATAACAGCTGTCCCCATTTATTGAAGACAGACATGGTCCATTCTTTTATACCGCGGCCTTTTGCCTTAAAAACCTTGATTTCGTTTTTGGCACTTGCTGGCATGAAGGAGTTAGGAATATTTAAATAACCCGGTACTCCGATAATCCTAACCGATTGGAATGTGGTAGCAGAACAACCTTCCTTATTCAATACTTTTAAGGTTACGGTGTAAGTACCTTCGTTGGCGTAAGTATGGTTAGGGTTTTGGAGGGCCGATTTAGCACCATCGCCGAAAGACCATTCCCAGCTTACGGCATCGGTGCTGGTATCTTTAAAGCCAAAGCTGTAATTCGGAATGGAAAGTTCGTTACCCGGATTTACCGTGAAATTAGCCAAAGGAGGAGCAGCAATTTGAATAAAATCGGGCAGGGCTAGAGTATTGGTGCAGCCCAGGCTATTGGTGGTGGTTAGGCTAACGGTATAATTTACGCCCGAACCGGTGTAGGTGTGCTGCGGTTCAAAATCAGTTGATGTTGGAGAGCCATCGCCAAAATCCCATAAATAGCCAACTGCGCCAACGCTGGTATTTTTAAATTTAACGATAAGATTGGTACAACCAATCGTTTTGTCAGCCATAAAACCAACGGTTGATTGGGGTAATATGGTTACAGTTTCGCTTGTCGAATTTGCTGAGCAGTCGTTTTTGGCATCAAGCTTAATCGTGTATTTACCTGGTTTGGTGAAAAGGTGTGGGAAAACACCAGTAGTAGTAGAAAAGGCCGTGCTGATTTCACCGGTATCTTCGTTGGTAAAGGTGTAGATGAAGCTGCTTGCTCCACTCGTATTATTGATGAAGTTTACGGTAAAGGGTGCACAACCGCTTTTCTCGTTTCCGTTTACCACCAGCTCGGGGATGATGTTGTTTGGCGAAACCCTGATGATAACCGGAGTGGCATTTACTTCACCACAGCCATTTTTCGCAGTCATGGTTACCGTAAAATCTTTTACCACCAATGTTGTAAAAGTGTGACTTACAGTTTGCCTGTCGGTGTAAGTTTCGGGGGTACTACCATCACCAAAATTGTAGGTGTAGGTGGTTCCGGTGCTTTCTGGTCCGGTATTGGTAAAGTTTACTAGTAAATCAGCACAACCTGTTGTTTTATCAGGAGAAAACAGGGCAACAGGTTTGGCATGTACAATAACTGTTGCGGTTGTTATCACCGGCGGACCACAGGGTGAGGTTGTTGTTAGTGTAATGTTATAGGTTTTGTCTTTCCCTGTT
This sequence comes from Pedobacter sp. KBW01, assembly GCF_003852395.1. Lineage (NCBI taxonomy): Bacteria > Pseudomonadati > Bacteroidota > Sphingobacteriia > Sphingobacteriales > Sphingobacteriaceae > Pedobacter > Pedobacter sp. KBW01. The sequence goes on along the minus strand of NZ_QAJQ01000006.1, from coordinate 64,613 downwards.
GGATCGGCCAGGAAAGTTATTGCTGCAGGCTGGGCAAGGGTAGAAGACTGCCCGTTGCCGAAATTCCATGAGTATGTTGCGCCGTTAAGCGGAGTAGTGGTATTGGTAAAGGTAACACTAACAGGGCCACAATCCTCGGTTACGCTTTGTGTAAAGGATGGCGTAACGATGGGTAAGGTGGTAAATACTTCACTTTTTTCGTCAGGGTTACAGCCCAGGCTGCTGGTTACCACGAGCTTGATGGTTACACTTTCATTGCCATTGGTAATGGTATAACCAGGAAAGGCAGAACCGGTTCCAATTTGTACATTGTTGGCAAACCAGGTGTAGGATGCATTGCGGTCGGGATATAATGTAGCGGCAACATTGGTTGCATCGAGCCTAAAAGGAGCACAGCCAGTGTTGGTTGTGTAGGTTATTTCAGCTTTTGCATGCGGGTTTACCGTTATTTTAATCTCGTTACTCAAATTACCCGAGCAGGCTCCGCTGGCTACTGCACGACGGTAATAGATGGTTGCAACTGGCGTTGGCGGGTTAAAGCTGATGCTTGTAGCGCCCAGCACATCGCTCCAGGCGGTTCCGTTTATACTCGATTGCCATTGGTAAGTGTAGGTGCCGCTGCCACCTGCAGGCGCAGAACCAGTAAGCGGTGCTGCCGGCGAACCCACACAAATATTCTGATTGGCGCTAATGGTATTGTTGGTTAAGCCCGGTAAAACGGTAATCTGTATTGAGCTGCTGAACGAGGTACAGATGGTACTGTTTACCAGTCGCCTGAAATAGGTAGAAACGGTAGCTGTTGTGGTTAAATCTTTATTAATGGCCGAAGGGATGTTGACCCAGGTACTGCCGTCGGGGCTGCTTTGCCATTGGTAAGTATAGATGCCTGTACCTCCGGTAGGTGTATCGCCGGTTATGGTAATGTTTTGGCCTGAGCAGACAGGTACAGCCGATGCGTTAATGGTATTGGTAACTGGCGAGTAATAGGTAATGGTCACATGATCAGTAGAAGGAGGGCAACCACCAAAGCCGGTAATGGTCCATCTGAAAGTATAAGTTTGGCCAGGTACAACACCGGTAACAGCGGTATTAAATAAGGATGCGTCGGTAAATACCACACCGGTTTGTCCGGAGGTTAGTGTCCAGATACCCGTGTTGGGTGCCGGATTATTTCCATTTAAGGTAATACTGTTACCACTGCATAAGCTTTGATCGGAGCCTGCATTGGCCGCCACTGTACCCGGGTTTACGGTAATGGTGGTTACGGTAGAAAGGGCCTCGGTACAGCTTCCGCTTTGTACTACAGCACGGTATTGGGTGGTAACGGTGAGGTTGGTAAATACATAAGGGTTGGCAGTAGAAGTAACCGTCGACCAGTTGGTTCCGTTATCAACCGAGCGTTCCCAGCGGATAATGTTACCTACCTGTCCGCTTAGCGTAATGTTTCCTCCATTGGTACCTGAGCAAACACTTGCATCGCCTGCCGTAGTGCCGCCTACACTCAGCGGGTTAACAATTATTTGGACTTCATCAAAGGAACTTGAACAGCCGGCATCGCTGATGGTCCATCGCAAGACATAGGTATTGCCTGCCGATAAGCCCGAAATTTGAGTGTTGTTTTGGGTGTCATCGGCAAAGGTTATAGTGGTAGGGGCTGATACGATTGTCCATTTACCGGTTCCCACAACCGGACTGTTTCCTTTTAAGGTGTAGCTGGTTTGGTTACAGATGGCCTCATCCGGGCCTGCATTGGCAGGTGTTACACCAGGCAATACGGTTATGGTTACTGTAGCAGTAGTACCGGGACAGCCATTAGCCGATACAGGCGTAACCGTATAAGTTACAGTTCCAGCGCTAGTGCCTGAATTGGTTAAAATATCGTTAATCTGATTCCCCGCTGCGGCAACGGGCCTGTTGGTATTGCCGGTTATGGCACCAGTTATGGTACTGGTATAAGTATAATTTACCCCTGCCAAGTTTGCCGAAAGAGTTATGCCAGCAGCAGTTGCATTGCAAATGCTTGTGCTTAGAGGCGTTGCGGTAGCTATCGGGTTGGGCGTTACGGTTACAGTGAGATTGAAAGGCGTACCGTCACAACCATCTTTGTGCGATACTATTACGTAAGTTACCACAGCATCGGTGCTGGCATCTGTATTGGTTATGATATCATTAATATCGCCGGTTCCGGTTGCCGTATAGCCGGTTGCATTTGGGGTTCCGGTGGCTGTCCAGGTGTAGGTAACGCCGGTTACTGCTGAGGCAGGTGTATAGGCAACGCTTTTTCCGGTACAGATGGTTTTGGTTGCTGCACTGGTAACGTTGATGTTTTGCTTAATCGTTAAAATAATATCATCATCTATCTGGTTGCAGGGAGCAGGTAAAGTGGTTGTAGCCCTCAATTTTAAAGTTACCGTTCCGGCTGCTTTTTCGGCTGCAGATGGCGTGTAAACGGCGTTTAAATCATTTCTATTGGTGCTAAAAGTCCCTGTTCCGCCTACCCAGGCCTGGCTTGAAGTGGTGCCTGTTACCGCACCAGCCAGCGTAAAGCTGGGGTCGTTAAAACAAATGCTTTGATCAGCACCTGCATTTACCACAGGTGCCGTGCTGAAAGTAAGCACTTGCTCATCTGTTGCTGTACCGCAGTTATTTTTGTGTACAACCTTTACGGTATAGGTATCGTAGCTATCGAACTTAATAGATGGATATTTAGAATTGGCAGTTGTGCCACCTGTAAAGCTGTAAGTGCCAGCGCCTGCTGCACTAACCGTCCAGGTATAGGTATCGGCCAGATCTTTTGCGGTACCCGAAAGCGTGGTTTTGGTTGGGCCGGTGGTGGTATTGTTAAAATCGTAGGTAGATAAGTTACAAAGGGTAATATCGGGCGAAAGAATGGCAACTGGCGTAGCATTTACCACCACTGTTTGCGCCGGAGTGGTAACTACTCCGCACGATGGGGTTGAAATGCTTAGGATAATGGTATAGATACCCGGATTAGTAAAATTAAATTCAGGCTCTTTACTCGTTGCGTTAGTGCCATTGGCATAAGTTACTGCAGGTGTTACCGACCAGGAATAAGTATTGGCGGCATTACAAATGTTATCTATAACCGAATTATCAGTAGGTTTTAATATGCCGGGAGCACAAATGGTTGTTGCGGGTAGGGTAAAATCTGGTTTTGGAGGATCTTGAATACAGATTTTCATTTCAACCGGATCAGCATTACAAGCGCCCGAACTGTTGGATTCAAGCCTGATTGTGTACTCTCCATGTGTAGGAAATTTGTACACCAAATTGTATGACCTTGGCTGGTTTACTTTAACGGGTACACCATTAACAAACCAATTGTAAGTTACTGTATTAGGCGTACAGCCTAAGGTAGTAGTATTGGGGTTTTCACCCAAAACAGAGGTGTTAACAAATGTAATATCTGTGTTGGTGCAGCCGGGTGTGTTAAAAGCAAATGAGTTGATGGGTTTTACTACTACTTTGGCTGATGAGGAAACGGGTGTGCCCACGGTACCACAGAAGGCATTCGATACGTTAATAGACACATCGAATGCGTTAAAAATCGTTCCTGCACTTGAGGTAGAAACACTCCCGCACGAAGATTTGGTATAAGCATGCTGTACTTTTCCGCTAAGGCTTTTGATATCACATAAAGTATATGTTGTGGTGGTTTGGTCTCCCCAGTTGATAGTATAAATATCGCCCGGGAAATTATTTTGTATCCCGGCGGTCGAAGTAATATCTACGTTAAATTCAAGATAGCCCATCGGCAAACAAACAACATTGTTTCCTGATGTACCGAAAGCTGTGATTGTTTTATTGTTAACCAATAAATAAGCCTTGGTGCCCACAGTACCATTGGGCATTACTGCTTTGGCCATAATGGAATAATGTACCTGTTGGGCTGTGAAGTTTTGAATGGCTGTTGGAAAAGGGATTACTGTTGGACTACCTCCGTTTACTTCATCCGTTACAGTTGCAAAAACCGTACTGTTTGCGGTAGATTCGTTTGTAATGAAGAAAGAATTGTCAGGTTTACTAATACAGGTACCAAAAGTTTCAGTGTTAGCGGCATTCAAATAGGTTGAAGTTAACTTCGCCTCAACAGCAGGACCAGCTTTAACTTCAAATGCAGTAGATGGGGCACTTGCAGAGGCTGGGCTGGTTGATTTTACCCTGACCATATAGCCTGTTCCTGATGTAAGCCCTGCTGGCAACACCCCATTAATGTAAGTGCTGTAAAAACCATTATAGGTACCGATCAGGGTTTCTGCTGCAAAACTTCCGTTCTGATCAGAAAGATAAAGCTGAAACTGGTTTCCCTGTGTGGCACAGCCTGAGGTAATGTTAAACGGAACACCGATTGTACTGCCCGGAGTAAAAGGGCCGGCATCGACTGTACCAATATTAACCTGCGAAAAACATACTGACGTATAAAACAATGCCCCAAAAAACAGGACAAAAAAATGCCATTTCCTTTTACAACGAATCTTCATAAATCTCTAACACTAGGGAATGATTTTATTGCGTTCTGGAAGTTATAGCTGTGTAACTTGCTTAATCTGTTTCCAAGGCTGGGTTCAGACATAAGACGCGTCAATAAATATTCGGTGCAAAGAACGTAATTTTTGCATTACATCTGCAAAATTTTACACCAACATTAACTAAATGAGCAGGTTATATCGCTTGTTAAATCTGGTTTTACGGGGCAAAAGGGCATAAAAAACCCCCAAGGCTTTATCTCCTTGAGGGCATATTTTTACACGAAATTGTTTCGTTATGGATTGGTATTACATCATACCGCCCATACCGCCGCCGCCCATTGGAGGCATTGGAGCACCACCTTCTTCAGGCTCGTCTGCTAAAACAACTTCAGTAGTTAATAACATTGCTGCAATAGATGCTGCGTTTTCTAATGCTACACGGCTTACTTTAGTTGGATCGATAACACCAGCACCAATTAAGTTTTCGTAAACACCAGTACGGGCATTGTAACCGTAATCAGCAGTGCCTTCTTTAACTTTTTGTACCACGATAGAACCTTCGATACCTGCGTTTTCGCAAATCTGACGTAATGGCTCTTCAATAGCACGGCGGATGATCTGGATACCAGTGTTTTCGTCTTCGTTAGCACCTTTTAAATCAGCGATAGAAGCTACAGCGCGGATGAAAGCAACACCACCACCAGCAACAATACCTTCTTCTACAGCCGCACGGGTTGCATGTAAAGCATCATCAACACGGTCTTTTTTCTCTTTCATTTCAACCTCACTTGCTGCACCAACGTAAAGAACTGCAACACCGCCAGCTAATTTAGCCAAACGCTCTTGTAATTTTTCTTTATCGTAATCAGAAGTAGTAGTTTCGATTTGCGCTTTAATCTGGTTAACACGGGCTTTAATATCTTCAGTGTTACCTGCACCGTTAATTACAGTTGTATTGTCTTTATCAACAACAACTTTCTCGGCAGAACCTAAGTAAGTTAAATCAGCATTTTCTAATTTGTAACCTCTTTCTTCCGAAATAACAGTACCACCAGTTAAAATAGCGATGTCTTCTAACATTGCTTTTCTTCTGTCGCCGAAACCTGGAGCTTTAACAGCCACAACTTTCAGTGAACCACGGATTTTGTTTACTACCAAAGTAGCTAAAGCTTCACCATCTAAATCTTCAGAAATGATTACTAATGGTTTACCAGTTTGAACAGTTTTTTCTAAAACCGGCAACAATTCTTTCATGTTGCTGATTTTTTTATCGTAGATTAAAATGTAAGGGCTGTCTAGTTCAGCTTCCATTTTATCTGCATTGGTAACGAAGTAAGGAGATAGATAACCTCTATCAAACTGCATACCTTCTACTGTTTTTACTTCAGTTTCAGTACCTTTTGCTTCTTCAACAGTAATTACACCATCTTTACCTACTTTGCTCATTGCCTCAGCAATTAACGAACCGATTACCTCGTCGTTATTAGCCGAAATAGAAGCAACCTGTTTAATTTTGTTGTTGTCTTCGCCAACGGTTTGCGATTGAGTTTTTAAGTTTTCTACAACAGCAGCAACAGCTTTGTCGATACCGCGTTTTAAATCCATTGGATTTGCACCAGCAGCAACGTTTTTAATACCAGTAGTAATAATAGCCTGCGCTAAAACGGTAGCAGTAGTAGTACCATCACCAGCAATATCAGCTGTTTTAGAAGCTACTTCTTTAACCATTTGAGCACCCATGTTCTCAACTGCATCTTTCAATTCGATTTCTTTAGCAACAGTAACACCATCTTTGGTGATTGCCGGTGAACCGAATTTTTTATCGATAATTACGTTACGTCCTTTTGGACCTAAGGTTACTTTTACTGCATTTGCAAGAATATCAACACCTCTTTTCAGGGCGTCGCGTGCTTCTACGTTATATTTTACTTGTTTAGACATTTTAAGATTTATTTTAAAGTTTTAATGCTTGAAGGTTGAAATGTTTCAGTCCCTCGATTTATATCACATTGCAACATTTAAACGTTACAACATTTCAATTCCTTATCCTACAACAGCGTAGATGTCAGTTTCGCGCATAATCAGGTAATCTTTACCTTCGTAAGGGAACTCAGTACCGCCGTATTTACCATAAATTACAACATCGCCAACTTTTACGCTAGCTTTTTTACCTTCAGCATCTTCTTCAGAAACAGAAACTACAGTTCCTTTAGATGGTTTTTCTTTAGCAGTATCAGGGATATACAAACCTGATGCAGTTTTTTCTTCTGCTGCAGCTGGTTCAACTATTACTCTGTTCGAACTGCCAGCAATTGGTTTAAGGTTTAACGCCATAACTTTTATTATTTTTTTATTTTGATTTTGTTTTTTAACTAGGCATACAATTAACACTTTTTATGCCAATAGGTTTTCAGGGACAAATTTTCACCAAACTGTCAAACTTTTCACGCTAATTGCTTGTAGGCGTGTCAGCATGGCAGTAAGTTTTGATTTTTTAAGCCTGGTTTATGGTTTAATCGATAATCGTCATTTCGAGCGAACCCGATAGCCATAGGATCGAGATGACGGTTTGCTTGTGAAATGAATCAATGTTTATAGCCATTTTATATTGCTTTCTCTGTTAAGTACTTCCAATATCTTTTAGGTACGTGTTGTAAGTGTAATTTTGTGTTTTTTCTGGCCACAATATTAGCACTTTTAAAATAATCTTTCCAAAGTGCCGCATATAGCGTTTCATTTTCGTCCATTAGTGCAGGGGCAGGTTTTTGCTTATTAATGCCGTCGGCAAAGCCGATTGTGATTTCAGCTACTTCATCTAAATTGTAATGCAAACCATATTTACGCTTTAAATCATAAATCACCCATTGCTGATCGGCATAACGGTTTTTAAAATGGTTGGAAATTAAGGGCAGCACATTAAAATCAGGATCAATACTGGCATAAAACAAACCGTCGCCTGTTTTTTGAAACCGGATAAAGGCCTCCATCCTGTGTTTCTCCCGCTCTACACTTTTGGCGTATTTAGAAAGGGCCATTACATGTTCGTTACCGTAATTGCCCTCTGCAGCAGCATGTTGAAAAATGTAAACCGAAAAATGAAAGAGGTGGTTATAAGCTTCCGGGATTTCGGATAAATAACTGCAGTAAAATTTGCGTAGTCCTGCTTTCGTTAGTTTCTTTTGAAGTCCCAGCCAAACGCGGTCGGCTTTTGGAGCATCGGTGGTCACCGTAAAACTTTCTGCAAAGGCTTCGGGCTGAAACATGTCGATTGATTTGAGCACAACTTTGCCGGGTTTGCGTTCAAACCATTCGAAAATTGCTGTTAAAAGTCCCGGTAGGGAACCGTCGAAGATGTAGATCATATGGTAACTTTTTTCGTTAATTGTCATTCTGAACGTAGTGAAGAATCTCTTTTCCAAGAGTCAAAACACCAGGGATTTATAAGCGTTAAAGTCAGTGGTAACAGGAACTAAAACCGTCCAGACATTGCAGATTCTTCACTGCGTTCAAAATGATAGCAGATTAGAACAAAAGCATCTGGTTGTTATCTGTTTTTAAATATTTGCTCTTACTTTCGGCCAGAATAAAAGCTTTAATTTGTGTGCCCTGATAATCTCTTAACTGATAGGGGCTATCGGCACAAACTATAAAATGCCGCGCTTTATTGTAAGAAATGCCTATTTTCTTCAGTTGGTCAATTCTCAGTTTTCCAAACTTGCGGGCCTGAACAATTTTTTGGGCCGACATTACTCCAATCCCCGGAATGCGCAAAATCATTTTATAATCGGCCTGATTAATGTCGACCGGAAAATGCTGCATGTTGCGGATGGCCCAGCTCAATTTGGGGTCGATATCTACATCCAGGTTTGGATTGGCATCGTTTAAAATTTCCTGAACCTTAAAGCCGTAGAAACGCATCAACCAATCGGTTTGGTACAGACGGTTTTCTCTTAACAGCGGCGGTTGTGTACCTAAAACCGGCATACGGCTATCGTTGCTAATGGGCACATAACCCGAATAGTAAACCCTTTTTAACGAGAAGTTTTTATAAAAGGCATTGGCAGTGTACATAATGTCTTTATCGCTTTCGGGTGTTGCACCAATAACCATTTGGGTGCTTTGCCCGGCAGGTACAAATTTCGGAATGTGCTTAATCAGTTTTTTATCAGCCGAAAACTGGGTAATCTGCTGTTGTACAAATTCCAGTGGCTTAATCACATCGGCATGATTTTTTTCGGGTGCAAGTAGTTTTAGGCCGGCTTCGGTTGGCATTTCTAAATTGATGCTCATTCTGTCGGCATACAATCCGGCTTCTTTTATCAACTCATCGCTGGCTCCGGGAATGGTTTTAAGGTGGATATAACCATTGTAATTTTGTTCTAAACGCAGTTTCTTCACTACAAGCAGCAAGCGTTCCATCGTGAAATCGGCATTTTTAAAGATCCCTGAGCTTAAAAACAGGCCTTCAATATAGTTACGACGGTAAAAGTTCATGGTGAGGTCTACCACTTCATCGACTGTAAAAGCAGCGCGTTTGATATCGTTGCTTTTTCGCGAAACGCAGAACAAACAATCGTAGATACAGTGGTTGGTAAGCAGGATTTTTAAAAGGGATACGCATCTGCCATCTTCGGTATAAGTATGGCAAATGCCCGATGCATGGCTATCGCCAAGGCCTTTATTGTCGTTTTTTCTTGTGCCGCCGCTTGATGAACAAGAAACATCATATTTAGCGGCGTCAGCAAGAATATTCAATTTTTCACGAATCCGGTCAGACATAGAGAAAATGTTTTAATGCTAACAAATATAGTTAAAAACTAAAAATATTAGTATTTAAAACGTGCCTAATCCCATTCTGTTCTGGAATAATTGGATTTGAATTAAAAGCTGTTTGAAGGTTGTAATTTGGTGTTTAGCGGTAAATGGTTACTGATGTGGTAGTTTTCCTGGTAGTGCTCCAATCCCGAAAAAAAACGATCGGCTTCGGCTTCAAGATCCCTTACCGGGTTAAAATTAGCTACAAAGTGCGGGTTCTTAAATTCAATCTGATAATAATAGCCACCATTGTTGTTATCGAACATTTCAGTTACCCGGCTAACATTTTCCCAGCCCGAAAAAAAATCGGTTCTGCGGTATAACAAAGAAGTACTTTTTAATTTAAAGCCAATGCCATCGTCTCCGATTAATACCTTGCTGTTCACAAAAACCTGTGTTTTAGCCACCCAGAACAACATAAGGGCCATCGAAATAATAGATAAGGAAACCAACATTAACATCATTCCCTCTGAAAGCGAGGTAAATAAACCAAAAATGCAATACATTACCAATGAAATGAACAGCACTGGAAAGCCAATCATCGCAATTAGCATCACATTGTTTTTGTGATATTTTAGTTTATAGATGTGCATGGCTTTAATTTTTGTAAAGTTAAGCCCCCTTGTATGTCTTTGAAATACTTAGTTTTAGGTATTTTTCCTTTAGATTATTGCTTGCCCGACCACTCTTTGTAAAAATGATCTAAATAAAGCAACATAAAATTATGCCTTTCAGTTGCCATAGTCTTACCAGTTTCGGTGTTCATAAGGTCTTTTAACAGCAATAGTTTTTCGTAAAAGTGATTGATGGTTGGTGCAGTTGTATTTTTATAACTTTCTTTGGTTAGGTGCTCTTCTGGCGCAATAGCCGGATCGTAAAGCACCCTGTTTTTAAAACCGCCATAAGTAAAAGCCCTGGCAATACCAATGGCGCCAATAGCATCCAAGCGGTCGGCGTCTTGTACAATCTGCATTTCCTTTGAGGTGAAACCGGCAGCATCAAAGCTGTTTTTGAACGACATGTTCTGGATAATCAGTTTAACGTGCTTAATCGTTTCTGCATCAATAGCAATTGATTCCAGAAATGATGCTGCCATATTGGGGCCTAATTCTTCATCGCCATGGTTAAACTTTGGGTCGGCAATATCATGAAGCAAAGCTGCAAAAGCCACAACAAGCTCGTTGCCATTTTCTTGTTGGTTAATGGTTTTTGCGGTTTCAAAAACCCTTTCAATGTGGAACCAGTCATGCCCTGCTTCAGCATTTGCTAAAGTTCTTTTTACAAAATCGATGGTTTTCTGAATAGGTTCCTGCATTGTGCTAAATTTTTCCAAAGGTATTGGAATTATTTGGCGCGGGAAATAAATGATATCAACACGGCCACTAAGTTAGCTCGCTGCTGCAGCCCTGCGCTCATCGTCAGCAATAATTTTGATCAGGTCATTGTGATTAAGCGTTAACAGGTGCGATACCTCTACTTCTAAAATTGCAGCAATTTGAAATAGGCGATCTATAGTGAGTTTGCTGTATCCAAGCTCAATTTTACTGTAAGCGTTTTGAGATATTTTTAATTTTGCAGCCAGGTAATCTTGAGTATAGTCCCTGTACTCTCTAATTTTTCTAATATTCCCGGCCACATTCTTTGTCTTTAATGCCAATGTATTTTCCATAAAAAGGTGTTAAAATTTTAACGTTTCTCTTCTCATTTACGAAAGTTATAAGCCAATAGTTTTTTAAAAAGTGATTTTTTAGCACTATTAGGAATTACGTGAAGTGGAGAGCCAACTTATTACTAGCAACAATTAGATCTTGAAAAAGTTTGAGTTGCTGTATTTGTTATTGATAATTAGCGGGTTGTGTTTTTTGCTGAAGTGTTTGAGGCGTTATAAGCGTTAGATACTGATAGGTGTTCTGAAATTTATGAGAGGCTGGTAGTATAGCGTAAACTTAGATTGGGGCAATCGGTTTTAGGTTTTAATACAAACCCCAATCGTCTTCAAATTCGTCTTTTTCGAAATATTTTACCCACTCGATGAACAATAAGCGAAATTTTTCGATTTCAGCCAAAACAATGTCTTTATACTCGGGCGTACAGATCCCGAACATATCTGCAGCTCTTACCTGGGTTTCGAGCTCGCGGCAGTTGGTTCTGATAATGGAAGCATTTTCCATCCGTAAAATGTACATGTCCGCACCCTCTGCACCCACAATTTTAGGGCAGAGCATAAGCGCATTCTGCATAATTAAATTGGCGGTCATTTCGGCCATTTCGCCTTCAAGTGTTTCGCAAAACAGGGCTGCATATTTGTATACTGCCCTGGCTTGGTTATATAAGTTCTTAGCCCTGGATACTTTTAATCTCACTTTTTCGGCATCATCAGACGATAGATTTTCTTCATCCTCATCATCCCGGCCAAAGCGGCTAAAATGCTCCCATTCGGGCATATGATCCATGTCATCGAATTCCATATTCTTAAAAATTGGTTACGTTATGGAACGTAAGAGCGTGTAATATATTAATTTTCAAGGAAAAAGACTACTCTTCTGTTTTTGGAGCCCTTTTCGAGCCATCGTACAATTCGTATTCCAACAACCTACAGTCTAATTTACCGTTATAAAATTCAACTTTTTTAGCAGCTTTTAAGCCTATTTTTTTAGCAAGATCGGGATTTCCTGTGAAAATATATCCAGAATAGCCCTTGCATTTTGTTTTCATAAAATCGCCCATGCGCTTATAAGTAAGTTCTAATTTACTGTGCACGCCTAAACGCTCGCCATATTCGGGGTTAAAAACCACTGCACCTTTGCCATCTTCGGGTACAGGCGTAAGCTCGAAATCGCAAACCTCGAACTCGATTAAAGTATCTACGCCAGCTGTTTTTGCATTTCTGCGTGTTACTTCAACAGCATCCTCAGAAAGATCGGAAGCTACGATTTTAAGATCAATATTTTTAATCACCTGATCTTTTAATAACCTGCGCTCTGCAAAAAATACTTCTTCGTTATAACCCAGAATGTGCATAAAGGCATAATTCATGCGGTAAAGTCCGGGGGCACGGTTAGTAGCAATCAGTGCCGCTTCGATAGCTAAGGTACCCGAACCGCACATAGGGTTAATAAACGGCGATTTTTTATCCCAGTTGGTGGCATAAATTACACCCGAAGCAAGCGCTTCGAGCATAGGTGCTTTGCCTGGTATTTTGCGGTAGCCGTGTTTGGCCAGGGTCTCGCCCGAAGTATCTATAAAAACATTGGCTTCGGCATCTTTCCAGTATAAATGTACTACTGCTTTGTTTACGTCCGATCCGGAATTGGGGCGAATACCTTTTTTCTCTTTCAGGCGGTCTACAATAGCATCCTTTACTTTCAGGTTGGCAAAAAGCGGTGTGGTAATATTGGGGTTATCAACATTTGAAGTAACGGAGAAATAACCCGAAAAATCGATTAATTCTTCCCACTCAATGGCTTTAATTTCGTTGTATAAATCATCGGGCGTAACAGCCTTAAAATTTTTGATCGAGTATAAGATCTGACTGGCGCAACGCAAGTTCAAATTCAGCTTTATACACTCCGTAACGGTAATATTGAGCTCAACACCAGTTGGGAAAGCTCTTTCGATAGTGTAGCCTAAAGCCTTAACTTCTTCTTGTAAATAGGGCGAAAGGCGCTTGTTGCAGGTAATAATTACCTTGCTTTTATTGTGGAAAACTTGCATCATAATATATGCGAAGTTATCAATAAAATTATAGAGATTTGATGTTTATAAGTACATTATTAGTATTAGGTATGGAAATTAAAGGAAAAGTACACGAAATAGGTGCCACACAACAAGTAAGTGAAACGTTTAAAAAACGTGATTTAATAGTAGAATACGCAGAAAATCCAACATATCCAGAATATATCCGTTTTGAGGCTTTACAAGATAAAACTGCATTATTAGATACATTTAAAACTGGCGATGAGGTTGAGGTTTTCTTTAATTTACGCGGCCGTCCATGGACAGATAAAACAGGTAAAACATCATATTTTAACAGCCTTGTGATTTGGCGCATCAATGCTGTTGCAGCAGGTGCTCCTGCTGCAAGCACACCAGCTTATGCAGCTCCGGTTGATGTAAGCAATACATCAGGCGAGGATGATGATTTGCCTTTCTAAATAAAGAATCTTTTTTAAGCAAACAATTTTGAACCAATGCCGGGGCTTTTGCCGCGGCATTTTTTTTGGTAATACTTCCGAAGTTTTTAGAGCTAAGGGATTAGAAAACTTCGAATGTATTCCTTTACCCCGCTGTTAAAATATGTTAAAAACAAGTACTTAGCGCTGTTAATCAGTATTTTTGATAAACTAATGGGTTTTTAACAACCTGTTTCTGGTTTTTTTAGTCCCGGTTACGAAACTTATTCATGAAGAAAAGAAGTTTTTGGTTAATTACTGTTTTAATGACAGTGGCGCTGCTCGGTGTGTTTGTAATGCAATTGTATTACATCCGGGAGTCCTATAAACTAAAATCCCAGCTTTTTGACGAACAGGTAAACCAAACACTTTCTACTGTGGTGAATAAAATTCAGCGTAGAAATGTTGCCGATCACTTAAACCGGAAAGATGCCGAAAATAAGCTTAAGCAAATTCAGGATTCGAGACAGCGTACGCTGGATATTAAAGACCTGCGGCAGCAATATGTGCAGGAAGCAGAATTGCGCCAGGTTGAAAGGGAAAACCAGATTGAAGCTTACCTGAACCAACAGGATAGTATTATCAGGGTATCGTACCGTGCGCCCAATGTAATTTCGGAAAGAGAATATACCTCACTAACATCGAAGAACGGCGATAAGCTCGATTTGCAGATGGATGCATTTATTGATATCAAAAGTTTGATATTAAAAGGCTATAGCATGCGCAGCAAGCCTTTTTCTACTCCACCAAAGGCATTTGAATTTAAAAGCTTGCAAAACTTGCCCGATACTTTACGGTATCTGGTTTTCGATCCGAGAGATGGTAGCCCTGGTTTTGCAAATGTGCCAAAAATCCCGACTGATTTAGACAAGAAATTTAAGCGTGATGATGAAATCGCAAAGAAAAAACTCGAACTGAAAATTGCTGCCTTAGGAAAGGATACTTTTTCTTACAATCGCTTAAGCATGGTTGAAGATGTGTCGAAAGAATTGCAGGAAACCAATGTTCCCATTTATAAGCGTATTAATTTCGATTCGCTGGGTAGCATACTGCGAGCAGAGCTTTTAGCCAATAACATTACGCTTGATCCATCTTACCGGGTTTCTTTGGCCAAAAAAGATTCAACCATCTTTATGACCGCTTCGAATGTAAAGGGAGAGTTTTTACCAGAAAACACGTACAAAATACCACTTTTTGGAAACGATATTTTTCGCGATCCGGGAATGCTTTTTGTGAGTTTCCCAGATAAAACCTCGGCAATTGTTTCTAATTTGAGCGCAACCTTAGCATCGTCGGTTGGCTTGCTGCTGGTGCTGGTTTTTATCTTTTCTTATACACTTTATGCTATTTTAAAGCAAAAGAAAATATCAGAGATGAAAACTGATTTCATCAACAACATGACCCACGAGTTTAAAACCCCCGTAGCCACCATCATGATTGCGAGTGAGGCTTTAAAAGACCCTGAGGTAACTGAAGATAAAACGCGGTTAAAACGCCTGGCAGGAATAATCTACGATGAAAACGTTCGCCTTGGCAGCCATATAGAGCGGGTTTTAAGTATAGCCAGGTTAGAAAAAGGCGAACTTAAAATGGAAAATACCGAGGTAGATATGAACGATCTAATTATGATTGTTCTGGATAGTATGGAGTTGCAGCTGCAAAAAAGAAATGCAGTAATTACAGTAAATACCAATGCCGAAAATGCCATTGTTTTTGGCGATGAACTGCATTTATCAAATGTAATTTACAACCTGATTGATAATGCCAATAAATACAGTGCCGATACGCCAGATATAACCATTACCACACGAAATACCAGCAAGCATTTAATTATCGAAATTGCCGATAAAGGTATAGGCATGACCAAAGAGCAGGCCAAGCGAATTTTCGATCAGTTTTACAGGGTGCCCACTGGGAACCTGCACGATGTTAAAGGTTTTGGTCTGGGGTTAAATTACGTTCAGGATATCATTAAAAAATTAAACGGAACCGTTAAAGTAAGTAGCGAAAAAGATAAAGGAACTACGTTCGAAATATCGTTACCTTTATAAAGCTGTTAACCATCGGGACAAAAGCTTGCTTTATCGATACATTAAAAAAGAACAGGTTTAATTTACTTAATATAGTAGCGTATTAATTTAAAGTTACGTATAAATTAAACCGTTATGCAGATTTCGAATCAAACTTTCAGTGTAGGTAATGCTACATATGCGAATAAAATTAAGAAAATGAAGAAAATACTTCTGGTAGAAGACGATCCAAACTTAGGTTTATTATTACAGGACTATTTACAACTAAAGGGTAAATTTGATGTGGTGCTGTGTACTGACGGGGAAGAAGGACTGCGGGCTTTTAGCAAGCAGAACTTCGATTTATGCATTTTGGATGTAATGATGCCCAAAAAGGATGGCTTTACCTTAGGTAAAGATATTAGAAAGGCTAATGCACACGTGCCAATTATTTTTGCAACTGCTAAAACTATGTTAGAAGATAAGGCTGCGGCATACGATTTGGGCGGTGATGATTACATTACCAAACCTTTCCGTATTGAAGAGCTTTTGTTGCGCATAAACGCCATGTTTAAACGTGTGGCCAATAAAACAGATAGTGCCGATGAATCAGCAGAAACACAGTTTTCCATTGGTCAGTATCATTTCGATTATACTACACAGATTATTACCAGTAACGATCTTCAGCAAAAACTGTCTACCAAAGAGGCAGAGTTGTTGCGTTTGTTGTGCCTGAAAAAGAATACCGTGTTAACCCGTGAAGAGGCTTTATTGAGTATCTGGCACGATGATAACTACTTTAATGGTCGCAGTATGGATGTATTTTTAAGCAAATTGCGCAAATACCTGCGCGCCGATCCGGCGGTTGAAATTATCAATGTACACGGAAAAGGGTATAAGTTATTGGTGAATTAGGAAACAGCTGAAATGTTGTAACGTTACAACATTTCAGCACCCAAACCTATAAGTATAAATTTTTCTCAATCGTCGGAATAATCCCTCTTTCCTGAGCCAGTTTAAACAAAGTATCAACCGCTTTACGGCCTTCTTCGCCCAGGTTAATGCTGTACTTGTTTACATAAAGCTCAATGTGTTTGTACATTACGCTTTCTTCCATGGCCTGTGCATGCCCGCGAATAAAATCGATACTCGATTTTGGATGGGTAAAGGCATATTCTACCGACTGTCTGATTAAGCGGTTTACTTTTAACTGCACATCGCGATCGAGGTTGCGGTTAACTACAATGCCACCTAAGGGAATTGCACAGCCGGTGAGTTTTTCCCAGTAATCGCCAAGATCAATAATTTTGTTCAAGCCCTTATCCTGGTAGGTAAACCTGTTTTCGTGGATAATCAAGCCTAAATCAATTTTTTCTTCCAATAAAGCCGATTCGATTTCAGAAAATACCAGTTCCTGTTTGTTTTGTAACTCAGGGTAGGCAATGCCCAGCAAGAAATTTGCGGTAGTATATTTGCCAGGTATGCCTACTTTAAGCCTGGCATCAGGGGTTAGTAATGCCGGATCATTTTCGCCTTTAAAATGGTTTTTACTAATTAACAACGGACCAACACCGAAGCCTAAGGCACTGCCTGCATCGAGCAAGGCATATTGATTGGCCACATAGGCAAAAGCATGAAAACTTAATTTGGTGATATTTAATTCGCCCCTTAGTGCTTTCTGGTTCAGGGTTTCCACATCATCGTAATAAACCTCAAATTCTAAACCTTCGGTATCAATTTTATGGTGAATTAAAGCGTCGAAAATAAAGGTATCGTTAGGGCAGGGCGAAAAGCCAAGGGTAAGTTTCATAAATCAAAATTAATTACTGTGGTAAACTAATTGGTCATACTCAGTTCATTTCTCCAATAAAAGCAATGGCCCAATCGTTCAGGTTTTTTATGGAAAGACCTATTTTCCAGTTATCTTTATTTCGGGGCTCCACATAATTGGAGATGCTCCTGATTTGCAGGCAATCTATATTTAATTGTTTACAGGCATAAAAAACAGCTGCACCTTCCATGCTTTCGGTTGTGGGGTTTAACCGTTTAACCAAATGTTTAATGCTTTTTTCACTGCCCGTTACACGGTTCATGGTAATGCCTTTAACGAGCGGTAAACCTACTTTGCGTTGGGTTCTGGAAGTGTAATGGCTTTCGCCAAAGCCCAGGTCGGTAATGGTTAAAAAGTCGTCGCCGCTTTCTGCGCCCAGTTCGGCAAAGGTATCTTCGCTAATGTTTAATACTGTTCCGAGCGCAATATTCCGGTCAAAACAACCTGCAATGCCAAAATTTACAACCAGTTCATATTTGTGCGATAAGTACTTGCCCAATGCAAAAGCTGTTGCCACCATTCCAACTCCGGTAATCAGCAGATCAAAATTTTTGCTTTCAACAAAATCGCCCTCCGGCAAATTAAAATGCTGGTAAAAGAAAGAAAGTTCGGCCTTTGTGGCTGCAACAACTAAAGTTTTCATAGTGTAAATTTAATGGTTTGTTTCGATAAACTTTGGTTTCTTTAAGCTTTGGTGTTTAGGCTTAATGCTTTATCAGTATATTTGCGGTTTATTTTATAGTAATGATTTACATAACGAGAAAAGCATCATTTAACGCAGCACATAAGCTAGCCCGAACCGATTGGGATGATGATAAAAATAGTGAGGTTTATGGCAAGTGTGCTAACCCAAACTGGCACGGCCATAACTATTGGTTATACGTTACCGTTAAAGGCGAAGTTAATCCGGAAACGGGTTTCCTTGTCGATCTGAAGTGGTTAAAAGATGTAATGAATAATTATGTTGTAGATAAGGTTGACCATAAAAACTTAAACCTTGATGTCGATTTTATGAAGGGCAAACTGGCCTCAACCGAAAATCTGGCTATCGAAATCTGGAAACAGTTGTGGGCACCGATTGCCGAAAGCGGTGCAATTTTACATTGCGTAAAAATCTACGAAACTGAAAACAATTATGTTGAATACTTTGGCTAAAAACCTACATTAATGAGCGATAAAGACGTATTAAAAGGCGAATCGATAGATGGTTATGTAAAAATAGACCGTTATAATGATGATAAAATAGATGCTGTAGCAACACACTATAAAGATATTCTGGGGCATTTGGGCGAAGACCCTGAGCGCGAAGGTTTATTGAAAACCCCTGAGCGTGTGGCAAAAGCCTTACAATATTTAACACACGGCTACGATTTAAAACCAGATGAAATTTTAAAATCGGCGATGTTCGAAGAAGATTATAGCCAAATGGTTGTGGTTAAAGATATTGAAGTATATTCGATGTGCGAACACCATATGCTGCCGTTTTTTGGAAAAGCGCATATTGCCTATATCCCTAACGGACATATTGTTGGTCTAAGCAAGATTCCGCGTGTGGTTGATGCTTTCGCGCGCCGCTTACAGGTACAGGAACGTTTAACAAACGAAATCAGAGATTGTATCCAAAATACTTTAAGTCCAATGGGGGTTGCGGTAGTGATGGAGTGCAGGCACTTGTGTATGGCTATGCGCGGTGTACAGAAACAAAATTCGGTAACCACAACCTCAGCCTTTACGGGTACCTTTTTAAGTAACGATAAAACAAGAGCTGAGTTTTTAAGGTTAATTACAGCAAGTTTAGATTAATTTAGTAACAAGTAGAAAGTATCAAGAAGCATTTAGCGTAGAAACGCTAAGCGCCAAACGTGATACGCTAAACTAACAATATGAAAGCATATATTTTTCCCGGACAGGGAGCACAGTTTGTAGGTATGGGTAAAGACCTTTACGAGAACCCTGAAGCTGCAACATTATTTGAGAAAGCTAACGAAATTATTGGTTTCCGCATTAGCGATATTATGTTTGGCGGAACCGACGAGGAACTTAAACAAACCAAGGTAACGCAGCCTGCAATTTTTTTGCATTCAGTTATTTTAGCCAAAGTTTTAGGTGCCGATTTTAAACCTGATATGGTTGCTGGTCACTCTTTAGGCGAGTTTTCTGCTTTAGTGGCTGCAAATGCACTAAGTTTCGAAGATGGCTTAAAACTGGTTATTGCACGTGCAAATGCTATGCAAAAAGCTTGCGAAGCGCAACCATCAACTATGGCCGCTATTTTGGGCTTAGCTGACGAGGTTGTAGAGCAAATTTGTGCTGATATTGATGCCGTTGTTGTACCGGCAAATTACAATTGCCCTGGGCAATTGGTAATTTCGGGCAGTATTGAAGGTATTGATTTGGCTTGTGCCAAATTAACTGAGGCCGGAGCAAAAAGAGCTTTAAAATTAAATGTAGGTGGTGCTTTCCACTCGCCATTAATGGAGCCGGCAAAAATTGAACTACAGGCTGCTATTGAAGCTACTAATATTGCTGCACCTGTGTGCCCGGTATATCAAAATGTTGATGCTAAGCCTTATACTGATCCGGAAGAAATTAAAGCAAATTTAATTAAACAATTAACCGGCGCCGTACGTTGGACACAAACGGTAGGTAATATGCTTGCCGATGGAGCAACCGAATTTGTGGAGGTTGGTCCAGGCAATGTGTTACAGGGTTTGGTTAAAAAAGTAAGCCGTGAAGTGCAAACCAGCAGTGCTTCGATCGCATAACTTTTATTTCCTTAAAATATAATACCAGCGCCATAAACCAAAGTTTATGGCGTTGTTTTTTACCAATATTTAATATCTTTATCCGTAGATGAAAATAAGCTTTGGTGTAAAAATAAGATTTCTATTGCTTGTTTTGGGCTGTTGTCTCATTGCAACATCCATTTCTTTAAGCTTTTTCACTACCAAAAGCGAATTGCTTGATCATGATGCCAATGAGATACAGCAAAACCTTTTAGCCAAAGAAAGAGCGGTTGAAAATTTTTTAGCCAACAAGCAGGAGGTAGCCAAGGCAAAGCAATTTCATTTAAACCCTCAGGATGCCACTAATTTTATCGAATTATATCGAAGGCAGAATGGCATTAACTTATTTACGTATCAAAATAACCGGCTTAAATTCTGGAGTACCTATAAAGTTTCTGAAATAGATCCAGCCGACATAAAAGAAGGAAGCTCAGTGCTTTTTTTTTCAAACGGATGGTATGAAGTAATTAAAAGTGTACAGGGTAATTTTAGTTTTATCTTTCTCATCTCCATTCAGTCTCAATATCCTTTTAAAGAAACACAGTATTTTAAAAACGATATAGACCCGCTGCTATCTAGCACTAAGATTTTAACCTTTGCTTCTTTTACCGATAAGGATGTTTACACGATAAAAAGCCTTGATAATAAGTTTTTATTTGGGTTGAAGGTTAAGCCGGGCTATGCCGATACCTATTACTCGGGTACGCAGCTTTGGCTTTTTGTGGCTGGTATGTTGTGCATTTGCATGTTTTTTAATTCGCTATGCTCGTTTATTGCACGGCGCGGGCATATCGCATGGGGTACCTTTTTATTGCTGTTTTTCTTTATGGCTTTTCGTTTAACAGATTTGTATTTCGGCTGGTTTAACCATCGTTTTACTTTAGATCTGTTTGACCCTAAAATATATGCCGATAGTTTCTTAATGCCTTCGCTTGGCGATTTTCTGCTCAATGTAATTGCCATTACCTGGTTGCTTTTGTTTATGTACAATCACAAAGAACAATACCAGTTTCCCGGGTGGATTAAACGGAATAAAGTCGTAGGGTTGTTTATTCAGGCCGTGCTACTGGTACTTATTGGTAAGATAGTATGGGATACCGACGATATTTTCTTCGGACTGATTTTTAACTCGCGCATTAATTTTGATATTGTAAACATCTTAAAGCTTAGCGGAACCAGTTGGGTTGGAATCGTAATTTTATGTCTGGCCTGGTTCCAGATTTACCTTATTACTGTAATTTCGGCAACGATAAGCAGTCAGTTAAATGTTACCAACAAAGAGCGGATTATTATTTTTGTAATCGGCTTTGCAGGAGTATTTGTTTACAAGTTGTTTGTTGATTTTAATGCCTTTTTTATTGTTTTTGCCCTCATTTTATTCATTGTAGCCAGGGCAGTTTATTTAAAGGAAAGCAATTTTTCCATTGGCATGTTTGCCATTGTGTTTTTTTGCCTGGCCTTTAATACTTCAATTAAATACACCCGGTTTAAAGACATTAAGGAAAGAAACCTGCGCGAACCTTTGGCGCGTAAAATACAATCGTCGGAAGATTTAAATGCCATTCTTGCCTTGGGGTCCTTAGGGAATGAAATCGCTAAAGACGATTTCCTGGCCCGGTATTTTAACCAAAATAAAATGGCCAATTATGCGGTACTTAAAAACCACCTTAAGGATTACCTGGATGGCTATTTAAGCCGGTACGACTCGCAGATTTATCCTTACGACAGGTTGGGAACTGCAATGGGCAATGCCGATAGCCCACCCATTGACAAGTATAAAAACCTGGTTGAGGCAGGCTCAGTGAAAATTGATGGTTCTAATTTTTTCTATCAGGTAAACAATACTTTTGGCTATCAGGACTACTTTGGGATTATTTCGGTTGTAGATAATGGCAATTTACTGGGTACACTGATTATCGAACTCCGTTCTAAACCCTACAATTACAATAACAGGCTCCCTGATCTTTTGGGTGACCAAAAAGAGGCAAAGGACGAGGATTTTAGAGGCTATTCCATTGCCTTTTACAGCAATAATAAACTGCTTAACCAATCGGGAAATTTTACTTTTCCTTTAGATGGTAGCATATTTAAAGGCAAAAAAGATGATTTTGTTATCCTCAGCGATGATAGCTTGCATTATAGCCACTTAATTTATAAGCCTTCTGCAAGTAAAATGGTGGTAATCAGTAAAGCAAAAGTAGATTATGTAGAACGGTTGGCGGCCTTGTCTTTCTTTTTTCTGGTTTTCATTATCTTCTCGTTACTTCTTTATGGGTTAATATGGTTGATTAAAAACCTCGACGATGATAAAGTAGGCTGGTTTAGTATTAACCGGTCGTTGATGATCAACGCCAATAAGATTTTATATAAAACACGCATCCAGGTGGTAATTGTATTATCGGTAGTGGCTACTTTGGTTATTGTTGGCTGGGTAACCTATTACTACATGAATAAAGAATACCGTGGCCAGCAAGATGCGATATTGAAAGATAAAATCAGAAAGGTTCAGCAGAACTTTGAGAAGCAGGTTTTTAATAATGGGATGATCTCTAACGATGAAAGTGCAGTGGCCGATTTCAACAACTTCGCCGATATTAACAATGCTGATCTGAACCTGTATGATTTAAATGGTAACCTGACCATGACCACTTATCCGAAGCTTTACAACTATAAAATTATTGGCCGGAAAATGGGTCCACTGGCCTATATTTCTTTAAATGGCCTGCACCGATCTGAATTTATTAACCTGGATGAGAAAATAGGAAATTTAACCTATGCTGCGGCCTACGCTCCCATAAGGAACGCGCAAAATAAAACAATAGCTTATTTAAGCCTTCCCAATTATTCGAATGAAGAAGAATATACGGATAAAATAGCCCTTTTTGTGAGTAACCTGATTAATATTTATGCCCTGGTTTTTGTTGCCATTGGGGTGCTGGCAATCTTTTTGGCCAACCAGATAACCAGCCCGTTAACTTTTATTCAGGAGAGTATAAGCCGAACAAAAATAGGACAGCGTAACGAACCGATTGTATGGCGGAGGCATGATGAAATTGGTTCGTTAATTAAAGAGTACAACAACATGATTGCCGCCTTAGAAGATAGTGCCCTTAGACTGGCCCGCTCTGAGCGTGAAAGTGCCTGGCGCGAAATGGCTAAACAAGTGGCGCACGAAATTAAAAATCCGTTAACTCCACTTAAATTAGGGGTTCAGTTACTGGAGAAATCCTGGAAAGAAAAAGACCCGAACTTTGAGCTGAAGTTTAATAAATTCAGCAAATCGTTTATCGAACAGATTGATAGTCTATCTAAAATTGCTTCTGAGTTCTCTAATTTTGCTAAAATGCCCGATACCAACTTAGAGCGCCTTTTATTGCTACCTATTATTGAGCAGGCGAGAGAAGTATTTAAAAGTACAGATAACGTAACCATTGATGTGTTAAACAAAAGTGAGAAAGACATCGAAATCATGGCTGATCACGATCAGTTGTTGCGCACTTTTAACAACTTGCTTAAAAATGCCATTGAAGCCATTGACGAGGAGACTTTGTGCTGCATAACCATTATTGTTTATATGGATACGAAAAACGCCTATATCGAAATTAAAGATAATGGTAAAGGCATACCTCCATCCCTGCACGATAAGATATTTGTACCCAACTTTACTACAAAATCTTCAGGTACAGGATTAGGGCTGGCGTTTGTAAAACAGGCTGTAGAAAATGCCGGTGGTTCAGTTAAATTTACATCAATAAGTGGCCTTGGGACAACGTTTTATTTGAATTTTCCATTGGCTTAATTGAGTGTCGAGAAGAAGCGTTTATGTGATTTTACCTCAGTTCTATCTGGGCTTTACCCATGGTGTTACCATCGGCATATAAGATTACGGTATAAATACCTTTAATAAAGGGCTTTGGGTTTGCCCAATCGATAACATAAGTACTGTCGTCGTTATTGTAATTGATAAAGATAGAGTGGCTGTACTGCATATCCTGTCCGTCGGCTTCAAAGTGGTTACCTTCATCAGCGAGCAGGTTTCCTGCCGGATCAAAAACCCTTAGGTAAATGTTATGATGGCCTTTTTCTGCCAGTTGATTTGGAATAATAGTAAAACGCACGCTTAGTTTTTCGGCTGTAGACGATTTGGTTACTTCTACTTTTTTTCCGCTTGATTTAGTTCTGAAAGCTACAATTTCGGCCGATTGAAGTTTTAGCACCGCTGCAGTTTTAACTTTTGCATTGAGGTTACTGTTCTCACTTTCAAGGTTCGAGGCCTTGCTGCTCATGCTGCGTAAAGTATTCTCCAAGCTATCGCGACTGTTTTTTAAAAAGATATTATCTTTCTGTAGCTGGATAATCTGGTCGCTATAATTCTTAACAAAAGTTTTCAGCTCATTAATCTGGGCATTTGCTTTATCCAGTTCAACCTGTGTAATCTGGTTTTTTTCTAAGGCAAGCTTAAGCGCATCGATCTTTTTTCGTGCCTCTTTCTGTTCCTCAACCAGCTTTTCGTTTAAATCTAAATTAAGCGCATTAACCTTGTCTAGCTCAACTTCAATTTTTTCGACCTCGAGCCGCAGTTTATCCTTCTCCGTACTTACGGTAACAAACCTTTCGCTTTGCTTTCGGTCTTTAAGAAACAAATAAGCATTTGTCCCAATTAAAGCCGCTATAACAATTACCAGAAAGTAAATTTTGTTCCTATCACCTTTATTAACTTTTTGTGATTCCATTTTTAATAACGCTGTATCTTCTTTAAATTAATATACTTTTGTTCTCCATAGGTAAATGGGGGTACACAATTAATTTTTAGGAGGCGCAAATTAAAATTTTTAATAAACTTATAAGAGTTTTTAAAAAAAATCGTTTACTTGCTAATGTTCATTTGTACTCAAATCAACACAAACACACAACCTGAATAAAAAATAAGACAGAAATAATGCTTAAAAACTTCCTATACGCACTTTTATCCTTAACTGTATTGCCTTATATATTAAATGCACAACCTTTATCAAAAATTGCACCAAAAAGGGAGTTTAGGGGGGTATGGGTAGCAACTGTTGCTAATATCGACTGGCCTTCCAAGCCAGGACTAACTGTCGATCAGCAAAAACAAGAGCTTATTGGTATTCTTGAACGCCATAAAAGTCAGGGTATGAATGCCATTATTTTGCAGGTAAGGCCTGCGGCCGATGCTTTTTATGCCAAATCGAGAGAACCATGGAGCCAATGGTTAATGGGTAAACAAGGCCTGGCGCCGGCAGCGGGTTACGATCCACTGGCTTTTGCTATTAAAGAAGCACATTTTAGGGGAATGGAATTACATGCATGGTTTAATCCTTATCGTGCAAGTATGAGTAGCAATGCTGTTTTGAGCGAAAACCATGCTTACCGTAAGCACCCCGATTGGTTTTTTACTTATGGTGGCAAAAAACAATTCGATCCGGGGATTCCTGAAGTTAGGGAATACATTGTGCAAGTAATTCTGGATGTGGTAAAGGAATACGATGTGGACGGCATTCATTTCGACGATTATTTTTATCCCTATAAAGTAGAAGGGCAAGCCATTAATGATGGCAATACTTTTTATAAATACCCTAACAATTTTTCGGACATTAAAGACTGGAGGCGCAACAACGTTGATTTGTTGATTAAACAGTTGGATGATAGTATTCATCATTACAAAAAATGGGTAAAATTCGGGATCAGCCCGTTTGGTATCTGGAAAAATAAAAATGAAGACCCTGAAGGTTCAGCTACCAGTGGTTTATCTAATTATGCCGAGCTTTTTGCCGATAGCCGCAAATGGGTTAAAGAAGGTTGGGTAGATTACATTAACCCTCAGATTTATTTTACATTTACCAGGAGGGTTGCTCCTTATGGTGTTTTGGTTGATTGGTGGAGCAACAATACCTTTGGCAGGCATGTTTATATTGGCCAGGGGGCTTACCTCGTAAATTCGAGAGCTGAGGCCGCATGGAAAAATATGAGCGAAATTCCTAATCAGATCAGGTATTTAAGAGAGAATAACCGGATTCAGGGAAGCGTGTTTTTTAGTTCAAAGTCTTTGAGTACAGTAGCAAAGGCAGTAGGAGATTCGTTAAAGAACGATTTTTATAAATATCCAGCTTTGCCGCCGCAAATGCCCTGGCTGGATGAAGTGCCACCAAACGCACCGCTGGCCCTAACCGCCGATGCCATGAAGGATGGGGTACACCTGAAATGGCAACTTCCACTAAAAGCCAAAGATGGCGAAACCGCTACGGGCTTTGTGGTTTATCGCTTTAGCGAGGGAGAGAAGATTTCGGTACTTGATCCTAAAAACATCATCAAAATAAGTTTTGAAGATTACCTTTCGTTTATTGATACCGGAGTAGAAAGCGGAAAGCGCTATAGTTACCTGGTAACGGCTTTAGATCGCTTAAAAAATGAAAGTGAACCTAGCGGCCCTGTTGGTGTAGAAGTGCCGCTAGCGAAAGAATAAAAGGTTAAACAGCCTTCTTATTGGTCGATTCTCTTTCTACAACAGTAGGATCGAGCACAATATGTTCCATACCAGAGTATGGGTTTTGCTGGTTAATCATTTTCAGAAACATTTTAGCACATGCTTTGCCGATTTGAGGTGCATGCTGATCTATTGTAGATAAATTAGGTGTAATGTAGGCAGAAAAGGCCTCATTGGCAAAACCAATAACGCCAATTTCGGGCGGGGTTTCATCAATTTCTTTAAGCTTTTTAATTACGCCTACAGCCGTAAAATCATCTCCCGCAATAATGGCGTCGGGTTTGTTCCGGCTGCGCATCAGTTTACCTGCACCAAAACGGCCATCTTTAATGGAAAGGCCACCAAAAATAATGTGCTCCTCTATTAACGGCAGGTCATTATCGGCAAGTGCCGCTTTATAGCCCTCCAGGCGATCGTTAAATATCTTAATCTGGTGAATAGTAGTTACAAAAGCAATTTTTTTATAGCCGTTATCAATTAAATGTTGCGTAGCTATATAGCCAGCCCTAAAGTCATCGAGGGTAATGGTAGGCACCTTTAAATCTGCATTTACTCGATCAAATAAAATTAGGGGTTTATTCTGTTTAACAATTTCGGCAAAGTGGCTTACATCTTGCGTTTCTAACGATAGTGAAGCCATAATTCCATCAACCTGTGCCTCTAATAATGTTTTTACGCCGTTTATCTCATTCTCTACCGATTCGTTAGATTGATAGATAATTACACGATATCCGCTGTCTTTTAAGCCATCTTCTATGCAGTGTATAATGGAAGCAAAAAAATGAGCCTGTACGCTAGGTACAATAACCCCAATAATGTGCGTTTTGCCCGATTTTAGTGCCGAGGCCAACTTGTTTGGGCTATAATTCAATTTTTTAGCCATATCTACCACCGCTTTTCGTGTGGTATCGCTTATGGCCGGAAAGCCACTCAATGCCCGTGAAACGGTAGATACCGTAACATTCAGCTCTTTTGCAATGTCGTATATAGTGGTTTTCTTTTTCAATTTTTGAATTAGCGGTCGATTTAATAATAGGTTATAAATGTACTAAACCTTAATAATAATGTTCTTTTTGTACATGAAATATAATAATACATAGAAGCCCAGTACGTAGGTAACGGCCCAAACCAGCGAGGCATTTATTGGGCTAAAAAAGGGAGTATAACAAGTTTCATAAAACCTGACCAACAATCCGGTCTTTGTTCCGTCGGGTTTGGTAACCTGAATGAGATTTAACACCCGGGGCATTAAACCTGCCAAAAAGAAAACGGTGATGGCGTTAACACCGTATACGACGAACGGGGTTGTAAATTTCCTGTAGCCCTGTACATCAATAATCCAGTAACATAGCGCGAGGCCAATGCTTGCCAATCCGCCTGCGTAAAGTACGTAAGGGCTTGTCCAAAGTGCTTTATTGATAGGAAACTGTAAATCCCAAAGCAGTCCCAGTATAATAGCAGCTATGCCTGCGGTAAAAAGCCAGGCTACTTTTGTGGCGTTATCTACATCTTTTCGGCGCATCCAAACGCCAACCAAAATGCCAAATAAGCAAGTGCCAACAGCTGGTAGCGTGCTTAAGATCCCTTCGGGATCCCATGTTTTTGATGAGGCCCAGGTATGCGCTTCAGTTAAAATGCCTCTATCAATCCAGGCCGCTAAATTGGTTTCTTTTTCTAAGTTAGGATAACCTACACCAGGTACTGGGATAAAAGTCATTAAAGCCCAATACACTGCCAGGATAATAATTAATGTTTTAAATATCGTTTTTTCCGAAGCTTTGAGAAAGATGATACTGCAGATGATAAAAACTATGCCTATTCTTTGCAAAACACCCAATAACCTAACCGTTTGGAAAGCTTCGAGAATGGTACTTTCTGTTGTAATTGCGCTGATGATTTTTCCAAAAATGGCTAAAAAGAATCCTAGTAAGTAAAGTATAAGCCCCCGTTTAATGGCCTTAATGATGGTTTTTTTATGTATGGCCGGATCGATTTTGCTACTACTCATGGCAAAAGCAATGGATACGCCAACAATCCAAAGGAAAAAAGGAAAGATTAAATCTGTTGGTGTGCATCCGTTCCATTCAGCATGTTCTAAAGGAGCATAAATATGTCCCCAACTACCCGGATTGTTCACTAAAATCATTGCGGCTACCGTTAATCCCCTAAAAAAATCGAGTGAAAGCAATCGTTGTTTAGTTTCGGTCATGGTTAGTTGGTTTGAGAAAACTAATTTATAGTATTGTTTTTACAATGAGAAATAACTTGCTTACGAAGTTTAGTCAGGTATGGTTCTTCTGGCCTTTAAGACTTCGGAGGGCGGATAAAAAAAATCCTGCTTTGAGCAAACAAAGCAGGATTGATATCGATCAACTAAAACTAATCTTCAAATTTCCAGCGTACAAAAGCTTCCATGGCTTCGTATTCTGCAAGTCCCAAATCATCGTAAGCCTTAGCTGTTTCGCGGTTACGGTCTTCGGCACGTTGCCAGAATTCTCTTGAATCATCGCCAGGGAAAACAGCTCTGTCTTTTTGGCTCTGGTGTTTGAAAATCGCATATTTTTTACGCTCAAGTTCTTGCGGAGAAATTGGCACAGCCATTTCGA
This sequence comes from Pedobacter sp. KBW01, assembly GCF_003852395.1. NCBI lineage: Bacteria > Pseudomonadati > Bacteroidota > Sphingobacteriia > Sphingobacteriales > Sphingobacteriaceae > Pedobacter > Pedobacter sp. KBW01. The sequence goes on along the minus strand of NZ_QAJQ01000006.1, from coordinate 35,399 downwards.
TTTCGTGTGTTTCGAATTCGTGCCATGCGCCACGGTACATCCATAACCAGCAATCCTGAGCCCATGCTTCAGTTTTACGCAGGCGTTTTAAAGCTGCAAGTATAATATTGAAGCAAACAATGTGCGTGCCATGTGGATCTTCGAAATCGCCGGCAGCATAAACCTGGTGAGGCTTAACTTTTTGCAAAAGCTCCATGGTTAACTCGATGTCGGCATCGGTTACCGGATTTTTTTGCACTTTGCCACTTTCGTAGAAAGGAAGTGCCTGGAAGTGAATGTGATCATCTTCTAAACCACAATATCTCGCTCCGGCAATGGCTTCTCCTTTTCTGATTAAGCCTTTAACGGTTTGAATCTCCGGAGTATCTATCTGGTTTGGTTTTTTCTGCTCAATAAAGGTTCTCATGTTGTTGTAAAGTTCCTTTAAATGCGAGTTATCCATGCCCATTTTCTCAGTAAAATCTACGTTGAATTCTACAAAACGAAGTGCGTCGTCATCCCAAACTGCCGTGTTTCCGGAAGTTTGATAAGCTACGTGTACATCATGTTTCTGATCAACCAGACGGATAAATGTACCACCCATTGAAATTACATCATCATCAGGGTGTGGCGAAAAGATAATTACTCTTTTCTTAGCTGGTTCGGCTCTTTCCGGACGCTGAGAATCGTCGGCATTTGGTTTACCACCTGGCCAGCCTGTAATAGTGTGTTGTAATTTGTTAAAGATATGGATGTTGATATTGTACACCGGCCCTTTTTCGGTAGCCAGTTGTGCCATACCATTGTTGTTGTAATCGTCTTCAGTTAATTTTAAGATTGGCTTATTTAAAGTATTGGCCAACCAAATTACTGCTTTACGGATTAAAGCATCGGTCCAGATACAATCTTTTACCAACCATGGAGTATCAAAACGGGTTAAATCCGAAGCTGCCGGAGCATCAAGAATGAATTCAACATGATCAGATAACTGAAGGAATGTAGCTGGTACATCGCCAGAAATTTCTCCTTCTACCGCTTTTTTAATGATCGAAGCTTTTTTACGGCTCCAGGCCATTAATATAATTTCCCTTGCTTTGAAAATGGTACCAATACCCATGGTAATGGCCTTAGTCGGTACAAAGGTTTTACCACCGAAATCGCGCGCAGCATCACGGCGGGTAAGGTCATCAAGAGTAACTAAACGTGTTCCCGAGTTTGGTGCAGAGCCCGGCTCGTTGAAACCGATGTGACCAGTACGACCAATACCCAGGATCTGGATATCAAGACCGCCTAAATCACCAATTTTCTTTTCGTAATCTAAACAAAACGCCGGAATGTCTTCAAGTGCAAGCGTTCCGTCCGGAATGTGAACATTATTTTTATCGATGTCGATGTGATCGAAAAGGTTCTCGTTCATAAAAGTAACGTAACTCTGTGCCGCAGTTGGCGCCATCGGATAATACTCATCCAGGTTGAACGTAATTACGTTTTTGAAACTTAAACCTTCTTCTTTGTGCAGTCTAACCAGTTCGGCATATACTGCAATTGGAGTAACACCTGTTGCTAAGCCCAGTACTGCAGGTGCGTTGTTTGCTTGTTTTGATTTAATGAGCTCCGCGATGCGGTTTGCTACATTAATGGAAGCAATTTTTGGATTTTCGAACACGCTTACGGGTAGTTTCTCGAAACGTGTCTCCTCCAGTAAATTTAATCTAGCCATTTTTTTTATATGGATTTTAATGTACGGAGCAGTAAATATAGAGAGTTATGCCCAATTTTTAACACAGGATATTTACTTTTATTGCAAGTATTTTTATAAAATTGAGTTAACGGTGCAGACAAACGTTTGTTCGTTTTTAAGTAAAAATTAATATGAACACACAGATCCAAAAGTTGTACGAAAAAGCAACTAAAAGCGAGCGTTTAATTATAGGGTTAATGAGTGGTACCTCTATGGATGGGCTGGATATTGCGCTCTGTTCGGTTAAAAATAGCGGCTCCGATACCGACATAAAAATTCTGGCATTTAAAACCGGCGATTATACCGATAATTTCAGAGCCAAGATTAAAGCCATTTTTTCTAAGAAAGAGGTCGATTTGCAGTTGGTTTGCCTCATGAACGAGCACATTGCCAATACGCATGCCCAATTAATTAACGAAGCTCTACAGGAGTGGGGATACGATAATGGAGCCATCGACTTTATTGCTAGCCACGGACAAACCATTTTTCATGCACCTAAATCCTTGCATCAGCTCGAAGATTACCCGAACGGAACCTTGCAGATAGGAGATGGAGATCATATTGCACTTAAAACGGGGATCATTACACTTTCCGATTTCAGGCAGAAACATTTAGCGGCAGGAGGAGAGGGCGCACCATTGGCGGTTTATGGCGATTATCTGATCTTTTCTAAAGCAGGAGAAGACCGGGTAATGCTAAATATTGGTGGAATTGCAAACTTTACCTACCTACCTGGAAGTACCGAGGCCAGCGCAGTTTTTTCTACAGATGTTGGCCCGGGCAATACTTTAATGGATCAGTACATGCAAAAATATTTTGATCGGTTTTATGATAAAAATGCCGAAGTGGGGAGTGCTGGTCAATTAAACGAAAAGCTTTTGCATACATTATTGGATTGTAGTTTCTTTGAGCTTGGTTTTCCTAAAACAACAGGCCCCGAATTATTTAATCTCGAATACCTGAGCAATGCGCAGCAGCAATCGGGTACCACTGATATTCCAAAAGTGGATGTGATGGCTACTTTATGTCACTTTTCGGCACGCACCATCGCTGATGCCATTAGGCGATGTTTTGGTCAGCAGGCGAAAGCCTCAGTTTATATGAGTGGCGGTGGTATGCACAATCCTTTACTGGTAAAACTGCTGCATAACGAATTGCCTTTTTGTAATTTCTTAACCACTGAAGATTTGAAGATCAATCCTGATGCTAAAGAAGCTGTTTTATTTGCTGTTTTAGCCAACGAAACCCTTTGTGGTAAGCCGATAAGTTTTGGAAACAGGCAAGGTGTACCGGCGGTTTGTATGGGTAAGATCAGTTTGCCCGAATAGCTCGGATTGGCGTTAGTGTCTGATTGTAAAGTAGTTTGTGTAGCTTAAAAGTTTGGTTTGTGCAGTATTTTGTTTAATTTGTTTTAAACTAATCTTCAACCCAAAACCAAATTTTATGGAAAAAAGTTACCTAAAATGGTTGTCAAAGCTCTTCGTAATTTTGATGATCCCATTTCTGTTACTCTTATTTGCAGGAATGGCACAGGCACAAAGCAAACGGTACACCATTAGCGGCAAGGTTACCGATGCAGCTAACAGCGATCCTATACCTGGAGCAGTTGTTAAAATATTAAATACCACTTTGGCTACCAGTACCGATGCTAACGGAGCTTATAACTTTTCGGTTGATTTAAATCCCGGAAAATACCAGCTTCAGTTTTCTTATGTGGGCTATAAAAGTAGCCTTCAATCAGTTGATTTGGGCGCAAATGATAAAGTACAGGTAAGCGTAAAGCTTAGTGGCGATGCTGTAGGTCTTGATGAAGTTATTGTTACAGGCACCTCGCAGGGAACTACCCGTAAACAGTTAGGTAGTTATGTAAGTACTGTAAAAGGTGATGATTTAAACAAAGCGCCCAGCGGAAATGCCCTTGCCTCATTGCAGGGAAAAACACCTGGAGCACAGATTAGCCAGAACTCAGGCGATCCCGCTGGAGGAATTTCTGTTCGTTTAAGAGGTATAAGTTCTGTTAATTCATCATCTGAACCACTCTATATCATTGATGGTGTAATAATAAATAACTCCACTACAAGGGTAACCAATACGTCTGGCAATTACGACAATATTAACAATGGCATCCAGGTAGGAAGCCTCGGACAGAATAGGATGGTGGATATTAGTCCGGCAGATATTGACCACATTGAGGTTTTAAATGGTGCTGCGGCAGCGGCAATTTATGGTTCAAGGGCAAATGCAGGTGTAATTCAGATTTTTACCAAACGCGGGAAAAGCGGTGAGCCGCAGGTAAGTTTCAATACCAGCCTGACCATTAGCGAACTCCGGAAGCAGATTGAGGTAAATCAGGCACCAATTAAGTTTGGTGGATCTGTTGATGCGCAAACACAGGATATTTTAACCCCAACTTTAACTAATACCACCGCCGTTACCCGCTATAATTATCAGGATTATATTTTTCGCACAGGGGTAGGCACAGATAATTCCGTATCAGTTTCGGGTGGAAATGACAATACGAAATTTTATACTTCGGCCGGGTATTTTGCTAATCAGGGAATTATTAAGAATACCAATTTCAGAAGGATGAACTTTAGGGCTAATCTCGATCAGAAAATCAATAACTGGGCAAAAATTACTGCCGGATTTAATTATATCCATAGCGATGCAAATGAAAAGCCAGACGGAAATTCTTTTTTCTCACCAATGAACTCCGTAACCATTATCGGTAATTTTCATGACCTTTTCACCAGAGACGCTTCAGGTAACCTGAAATCTGTTGGTGAACGTGGAAGAGTGAATCCAGTTTCCGTAATTGAAGACATCAAACAACGGCAGTTTACTAATCGCATTATTGCTAACGCGGGAATAAAGTTAACGCCAGTTAAAAATCTTACCATCGATTACACCATGGGGGTTGATAATAGTATTCAAAACGGAACCACTTACATTCCGCCCTTCGCTTATAATGTAAGTACAGGTTTTTATGGTGGCGGACCAACTCTTGATCCGTCTTTAAATGGATATGCCAGTGCCGCAAATGCAACTACAACTTTATTTAACAACGAACTGAATTTTACTTATGATGCAAAAATATCAGACGCATTAAGTTCTACCACACAACTAGGAGGTTCTTTCCAGTATCAAAAGGATTTGTTCAGCTTGCTAAATGGCCGCGGACTTGCACCTTTTGTACAAACGGTTAACGGGGCAAGCACCATCTTAACGAATAACGATAACAGGTCTGAATTCTCGATTAGCGGGGCCTATTTGCAGCAGAATTTTAAATATAAGGACCATTTATTTGTAACAGGTGCAGTTAGGGTCGATCAATCAACAGTTTTCGGAGAAAATAACCGGACGCAATTCTATCCAAAAGCAAACGTGAGTTACGTTTTATCTTCAGCTGATTATTGGAAAAATCTGGGAGTTTCTTCATGGTGGAATGCACTTAAATTTCGTGCGGCATATGGCGAATCAGGAAACTTAACCGGTATCGGCGCCTACGATAGGTTTAATGTATATACTCCAGGCGCAATTACCAGTAAAACATCTTTAACGTCAAGCAGTATTCTTGCCAATACAGGTGTAAAGCCGGAGCGCCAAAAAGAATTGGAAATCGGTACCGATATGTCGTTTTTCAATAATCGCTTAGGCTTAACATTTAGCTGGTACGATAAACGGGTTAAGGATGTATTGCTTAATGTGATTGTAGCACCAACCATAGGTTATTCGAGCGTACTGGATAACATTGGAGGCACATTAAAAAATAAAGGAATTGAGCTGATGTTAACTGGTGTACCGGTTAAAACAACCGATTTTACCTGGACGGCCACTTTGATTTATAACCGCAACAGGAACAAAATTGTAGGTTCAGGTGCGCAAAGGTTGATTGCAACTAATGCCGGGGCACCGGTATCAATCACCGATGGATATCCTGTAGGGGTTTTTTATGGAACTTTCTTCGCACGAAATAGCGATGGTAGCTTATTAACAAATGCCCTGGGGATTCCGCAAACAGAGTTGGGTAAGCAACTAACTTCTACCACTTACGATCCGCAACGAACCAATGGTCAACCTTCGGGTGCTGTTCTGCGTAAAGTATTAGGCGACCCAAATCCTGATTACACGGGATCTTTAGTGAATGATTTTACTTATAAAAAACTAAGCCTCCATATTCAGTTAGATGCCGTTCAGGGTGGGGATATATGGAACGCCGATTGGAGGACCCGCCAGGGGGTAGGTAATGGTAAAGTAACCGAAGCTGAAGATTTAGGGCAATTGCCAAGAGGTTACGTGGCAGGAGTGTATAATGTAGAAGAATGGCGTATAGATGATGGTTCTTTTGTAAAACTGAGAGAAATTTCGCTGAGTTATAACATAGGCAAAGTGAAATTTGTAAAAGACTTGACAGTTAATTTAAGCGGACGGAATTTAGCTTCCTGGGATAATTACAAAGGTTATGATCCCGAGGTGAACGCAGGAGGACAATCGACAATTTTAAGGAATATCGATTTTGGCTCAGTGCCAATTCCACGTACCTTTTCTATTGGTTTACAGGCAAGGTTCTAATTTTAAAATAATGGTTATGAAAAATTTAAGACAAAAATATACGCTTTACACATTTTTTTTAGGATTGGTTGCCTTATCTGCTTGCAAAAAGGACTATCTCAATCCTAATGCACCTGTTGCTGAAGATGTAATGACTTCATCAAGGGCGCTAACCGGAGTAACCACGGGACTCCAAAAAAGTATTTCGACAACCCGCGCAGGCCTTCTATATGCCTCAATAACTCTAAACGGAATTACTACAAATGAGCTAATTTCTATCAATACCGGAAATACTTCTGAGGAAAGATTAATGGCTGGAGGAGTTCAGGTTGATGGTACCAATAGCGTAGTGCTGAATGTCTGGACAGCGGCAAACAAGGTTATCTTTGATGCTGATAACGTGATCAACAACGCAGCCAATTTAGCTGATAAAAATTATGCTGCCGGTTTAATTGCTCATGCCAGCATTTTTAAGGCTATGGCTTTAGGTAATTTATCTGAATATTGGGAAAAAGTGCCAGCAGGCATAGGCCAGAATATTGGTTTTATTACCCGGGTAGAAGGTTTTAACAAAGCGATTGCAACCATTGAGAATGCACAAGCCGTCATTGCAGCAAACCCAATCAGCTCAACTTTTTTAGGTAATGTTCCAGCAGAAGTAGATATTCCGAATACGCTGAATGCTCTAAAAGCCAGGTATGCGCTATTTGCGGGTAATTACACGCTTGCTTTAAGTGCGGCTAATGCGGTTGACCTCATTAAAACTTCTTTATTCAACTATGATGCCCAGAATTTGAATTCCATTTTTGAAGTTGCTACTTCCACTAATAATGTGGTTCAGCCAAAAAATATCAACCTTGGGCAAACAGGTGCATTTGTGCCCGATGCAGGTGATTTGCGCATTCCATTTTATACTACAATTAACACAACAGTGCGTATTAAAGGATTTGCAGCAAGCACCCTGGCGCCGTTTCCGCTTTATCTTCCTGGCGAGATGACTTTGATTAAAGCCGAAGCTTATGCCCGTCAGGCCACACCTAATCTGATTAGTGCATTAACAGAGCTAAATAAAGTGGTTACGAAAACACCTGCTCAAGATCCTTTGGGAGTAGGTGCCGGATTGCTTCCTTTAACTGGGCCATATACCCAGCAGCAGCTATTAGATCTCATTTACAAACACCGTTGCATTGAGCTGTTTATGTCGGGTTTAAAACTCGAAGATATGAGGCGGTTTAATCAGCCATTAGCAGATCGTAAACGTAATTTCTTCCCTTACCCTTTTCCGGAGCGGGATAACAATACCAATACGCCAGCGGATCCCTCATTCTAATAACGAAAAAAGCTTCCCTGACTAAACCAGGGAAGCTTTTTATAAAATATTCAATTCCTTTTCACGATAACGCGAAAGCGATTCGTCATTAATATCCAGCTCAGTTACCAAATAACTGATACTTTCTAAGGGGCAAACCCTTAAGCGCAGGGCGATATCCAATTTTTCTGAAATACACAATACTGCAGTTCTTTTTGCACAGGCCAGCATGGCCTTCTTTAGCTGGTTAATTTCCCAGTAAGTATCGGTTAAGCCTTCTTCAGGGTGGATTGCACTGGTTCCCATCAGGCATAAATCGGCTTTAATTTCTGAAAGCTGGGTAATCACCTGGCCGCCATAGGTAACCTGCGAGTTTTTAGAAAATAGGCCCCCAATTAAAATTACTTCAACATTGTTGTATTTAGCCAGCTCTACAGCAACCAGCGGGCTAATCGTAAAAAAAGTAGCTGATATGCCCTGGGGTAAGAGTTTTACCAATTCAAGTATTGTGGTACCGCCACCCGTTAAAACCACCATGCCATCTTTAATCAGCTTGGCTGCCTTTTTTGCTATGATAATCTTGCTGTCGCGGGCGTAAACGGTACTATCATCAAAAGAGCTATGGTACGATTTGGATAGCGCACCGCCATGCACTTTGTACAGCAGATTTTCATCCACCAGTTCCTGCAAATCCCTTCTAATAGTATCCTCCGAAACATTGAGCAGTTGAACCAGATCGGACGTGAGCACGCGGTTGTGCAGGTTAATCTGGCGCATAATGAAATCATGGCGTTCTTTTTTCAGCATAAAATATGGTCTGGTTGAACGAAAGTATAAAAGATTTTTAAATTTTCTAAATATTGCGTGTTTGTGCGTGTTTGTGCGATTTAATGTTGTTAGTTGCTGGTAAATAGTTTGTTAATTAGTTTTTTTATTCCAAAACATTTATGATATTAGCAGTAAAATGCGTTATTGTGCGTGTTTTGCTAACTAACTATAAACAACTAAACAAATCATTTCATTCCCTAAACTGGCAGTTTATGAAAAAAAAGCTACTATTAATTTTTATTGGTACGTTTTTGTTGCTGGCTCATGCCATCGCGCAACAAATAACTATTGCAGGTAAGGTTACCTCGCCCGATGGGCCTATACCTGGTGTTTCTGTTCGGGTAAAGGGCAGCAATGTTGTTGCACAAACCAATGCACAAGGAAACTATGTTATTAAAGCATTAAAAACCGACGTACTTACTTATTCCTATGTGGGTTATGTAACCCAGGAGCGTGCGGTTGGCCCAAATACGGTTATTAACATTAGTCTTTCTGCCGATGCGGGTAACCTCAGTGAGGTGGTAGTAACAGCATTCGGTATAAAAAGATCTAAAGATGCGCTCGGTTACTCCGCGCAAACCTTAAAAGGTTCGGATATTGCCGATACACAACGCGATAACTTTTTAAATGCCTTACAAGGCCGTGTGGCTGGTGCAACCATTACGCCAACAACGGGTACACCAGGGGCATCTGCAACGATGATTATCCGTGGTGGTATTTCGTTGGATGGAGATAATCAGCCACTTTTCGTAGTAGATGGTTTGCCGATTTCTAACCGTACTTTTAGCGAGTACAATTTAGTGGGACAGGGAACCTTTAACCGCCAGAACGATTACGGAAACAGGGCAATGGATATAAATCCTGAAGAAATAGAATCGCTTACGGTTTTAAAAGGACCAGAGGCTTCAGCTTTATACGGAACAGATGGTGCTTCGGGCGCTGTTGTAATTACTACAAAAAGAGCAAAAGCCGGTACCGCCCGCGTAACCTATAGTAACTCGTTCAGGCTAGAAAATACCTATCGCTATCCAGAAGTACAAACTACTTATGGTGGTGGTGCCGGAGGTATTTTTGATGAAGAACAAAGAACACGTACTTTCTTTGGCGCGAAATACCCAGCCAATAAAACGATGTACGATAATATCGGTAATTTTTATAAAACCGGTTTCACCCAAAAACATAATGCAACTATAGAGGGTGGAAGTGAGAAGCTTTCGGTGCGGACAACGGTAAGCTATACCGATCAGAAAGGTATCATTCCGGGAACGGCTTATAATACTATCAATGGTAAAATAAACGCCACTTCTAAAATCAGCGATAAAATTAGCATGAATGCATCGCTAAACCTGATCTCTTCAAGAACTGATAAAACCTATAAGGGCGTAAGCAGCCCAATGTTAAGTGCTTTATCATGGCCGTTAACAGATGATATGCGGAACTACCTGACCCCACTTGGCGAAAGAAGAACCATTACCGGAAGCTTAAGTGGCGAATTGGATAATCCATATTGGGGCGTAGAAAGAAACCCTAACTACGATAAAATGAACCGTGTGCTTGGAAATATAGGCTTTACCTATGCACCAACCAACTGGTTAAGCATGCAGGGAACTGCTGGAGCAGATATATTTTCTCAGACCGGTCTTTCTGCCTACGATATCCAGTCGTACGAAGCAAATAGATCCGGAACCACCAATTCGGGCGGTGGTTTAAATACCTATAATGCCAACGAGCGATTGGTAACAGCCAATTTTGTAGCAACAGCTAAAAAAGATTTTGGAAAATTTAAGCCTGTAATCCGTGTAGGTACTGAGATTAAAGATGATTCTTATCAGGTAAATGCACAGTTCGGTACACGTTTTTACCAGCCGAACTTTTTTAGCATGAACAATATCGATCCAACTACACAAAGGGTAGCTTATACCGATGAGCTAAAGCGTAAAGTTGGTGTTTTTGCCAATGCAGAGTTAGGTTACGATAATTTCTTGTATTTAACCCTGTCTGGTCGTCAGGATTTATCTTCAACCCTGCCACAAAAGAATAATACTTTCTTTTACCCTGCCACATCATTAAGTTTTGTGTTTTCGAATTTGCAGGCCGTAAAAAGCTTAGAATGGTTGTCGTACGGTAAATTAAGAGGCTCGTGGGGCCAATCAGGTAAAGATGCCAGAGTGGCTTACATTACCAACAATAAATTGGTTGCCCAACAAACTACAGGTGGTGGTTATGCATTGGATGTAAATATGGGTAATCCGGATTTAGAGGCCGAATTTACTACAGCAAAAGAGATTGGATTGGAATTGGGTTTCTTTAAAAACCGTTTATCATTCGATTTTTCTTATTACCATAACCTGTCTGATAAGCAAATTACTGCACCACGCTTAAGTTATGCATCGGGTGCTGTTTTACAATATATCAATAGCGGAAAAATTAGGGTACACGGTTTCGAACTTTTGGTTAAAGGTACACCGGTTAAAACACAGAACTTTAGCTGGGATATTTCGGCAAATGCATCGAGGGCAAGAGGAAAAATCTTGTCGTTGCCTGCAAATCAGGATGTGTTTTATGTATCTGATAGCTGGTTGTTTGATAATGTTAGGGCTCAATATGCTGTGGGAACATCGATTTCAGCTTTTGCGGGTATAGATTATTTGAGAAACAAAGATGGTCAGCTTTTAATCAATCCGGCAAACGGAATGCCGATTAAAGATGTTAATTTCACTCAAATGGGCGATCGCGCACCAGATATTATGGTGGGTTTAACCAACAGCTTTACCTATAAAAATTTCAACCTTTCGTTTTTGCTCGATTTGCGTAAAGGGGGCGATATTTACAACGCAACCGAGTTATACCTGTATGCAAGGGGTTTATCTAAGTTAAGTACAGATCGCGAGGTGCCAAGGATTATTGAAGGTGTAATGCGCGATGGTTTGGAAAATTCGGCCAACCCAACCAAAAATAATGTGGTGGTAATTCCTTACATCACTACAAGTTATTACTCAACATTTTATAATACAGCCGATTTCTTAGAAAAAGATATCAGCTGGATCAGGCTGAAGGATGTGACCTTGAGCTACAACTTGCCAAAAAGCTTATTCCAAAACAGTAAAGTGATTAAGAGCGCCAATGTTTTCGTTACCGGAACAGATTTGTTGTTGATTACCAATTACAAAGGTGTAGATCCGTCGGTTAATGGTTTAAGTGCTGCATCGGGCGGTTTAGGCGGTACAGGGATCGATTTCGGTTCAGTTGGCTTGCCAAGAGGTTATAATTTAGGTGTGAAAATTGGTTTTTAAAGATTAAAGAGATGAAAAAGATATATTTATTATCAGTTTTTGCTTCGCTGGTAATTGCGTCGGGATGTAAAAAGTACCTGGATGTGAATACAGATCCTGCAACGCCGCAAGAAGTATCGAGCAAAACATTAACCCCTCCTTTGTTTGCACAAATGGAAAGAGGTATACAATTCGATTCGAGGTATTTAGGTGGATTAATCCAATATTTTGGTGGGGCTGTAAATGTGGGAGAACAACATGGCTGGATTGCTGGCAGCGATGCCATGGGCGAAATTTGGAGGACTAATTATTTTGGCTTAGGAGCTAACTTAAACCTGATTATCAAAGATTCTGAAGCTAAGCAGGAATGGAATTATGTAGGTATGGCACAAGCATTAAAGGCATGGAGCTGGCAAACCACTACCGATTACCATGGCGAAATTATTTTAAAGCAGGCATTTGATGTAGATCGTTATGTTTACGATTACGATACCCAACCCGAGGTTTATGCAGAGGTGGTTAGATTAGCCAATGCTTCGATTGCCAATTTTAGCAGAACAGATGGTGCAGGAACAGTAGTGAAGTTTGGTCCGGCCGATTTGATTTACGCAGGCGATAATGCCAAATGGATTAAGTTCAATTACGGTATCCTGGCTCGAAATGCCAACAACCTGGTGAATAAGGCTACTTACGATCCGGCTAAAGTAATTGAGTATGTTGATAAATCGTTAGCCGGTAATGCCGATAATTTTATTGTACCTAATACCGGTACAACGGCTATTAATGGTAACTTTTTTGGTCCTTTAAGGGCAAATTTAGGTGCATACCGCCAAACGGCTATAATTGTGGCTTTGCTTGATGGTACCACCTTTGCTGTTGCCAACACACCTCTGGTTATCGATCCGCGCCGCAACAACATGATTACAGCATCGCAGGATGGTATATTTAGAGGTACGGCACCTTATACTGCTGACGCCGGAACTGCAGTTGCCAAGAACCAGATTCCTAATCCATGGGGATCGTTGGGATCTGCCAACCCCGGACCAAACCAGGGTAAATATCTGTTTAAAGATAATGCAGGTTTCCCGATTATGACTTACACCGAAATGCAGTTTATTAAAGCTGAAGCAGCCTTTAGAAAAGGAGATTTTCCTTTGGCTTATACCGCCTATATTAATGGGGTTACTTCAAGTATCGATTTTGTTAGCGCTTTGGGCACGGCCATAACTGCCACTGAAAAAGCAGCATATCTGGCAAGTACATCTGTAAAACAAAGCGCAGCTACTTTAACTTTAAAAGATATTATGCTGCAAAAATACCTGGCCCTTTATGGCTACGGTTTTGTAGAAACCTGGTGCGATTTAAGGAAGTTTAACTACAACGTTGGCGATGCAGCCGGAAATAATCCTTATGTGAATGTTTACCGGTTCCCATCAAGCTTTTACGTAGATAATGGAGGCAAGCCTGCGCAACGCTATCGCCCACGTTACAACTCCGAATACCTATGGAACATAGAGGCATTAAAGAAAATCGGAGCCGATAAGAGCGATTATCACACCTACAAAATGTGGTTTTCTCAACCGTAATTTCACTATTTATCAAAAGAAAAATGAAAAAAATATTATATTTTATTGCGGTTAGTATCGGATTATTTGCCGCATGTAAAAAGGGCGAGCTTGTAGAAAATACAGCATATGAAAAGATAGCCCCAGCCGATCCTAAGTACTCTTATCTTAAAATTCTAAATTTAAGCCCGGCGAGCCCGGCATTAACCTTTTATATGGATGGCGCTAAATTTTCGTCCGCGCTTTCTACACTAGGAACTGAAAATGCTGGTTATGCATATAATGGATTATTTCCGGATTTGGGATATGCAGTTACTGCCCCGGGCTCACGAGTTTTAACCGGTAAAATACTTTCGACAGCTGCTGCAGATGCAAATTTAGAGGTTTTTAATACAACAATTACACCAGAAGCAGGTAAATACTACACGATATATACTGCCGGACAATATAACACTACAACTAAAAAAATTCCTGCATCATTAATGGTAGAGGATAGTAGGCCTGGTTTAGATACATCGAAGATTTTTGTTCGAATGCTTAATTTAGCTGCAGGTAGCCCAAATTTGGATCTTGTTAAAGATGTAGCTACCGGAACTAAAATTATATCAAATGTAGCTTACGGAACGGTTACAACCTGGACAGAAATACCAAGTTTAGGACCTGGAATAAGTCCGTCAATAAAGCTTTTTATTAATCCAGCTGGCACTACTACACCATTGCTTGCAGCAGGTTCAACTTTCGTGTTAACAAAGGGCAGAGCATATACCATATATGCTAGGGGGATAATAGGAAATGCGACCTATCCATTTGCAGCAACATTTTATACTACCTTCTATTAAAGTCGGGTTACCGCAATAGCTGGAGAAACATAAAATAAAAGGGCGATATGTCAAATATCGCCCTTTTATCGTTTAAGAGTTCTGTTAAATCATTACAAAATCTTAAACCCTAAACTCAATTGGAAAAGATTAGGTTTCTGGCTATACTTTTCACTTTTACTGATGTTCGATAAACCAGCTTCGTAACGTAAATCAACAGAAATACTGCCTACATCAACACCTGCACCAGCCTGTAAGCCCAATGCCTGGTTTTTGTAATTGCCAAAATCTGTTGCTTGTTGGTAAGCCGAGCTAAAAGTCGAATTTTCATCCAGTATGAATGAAATTACCGGACCGGCCATTAAACGGAAGTTTAAGTTTTTAGCCCCGAATTTTGTTCCTAATAATACCGGAACATCCAGTGTCGTAAATTTTACTTTTCCTTCAGCTGCAACTTCGGTTCCATTGTCTTTAAAGCTGATAAATTTGTTGCCTTTGCTGCCAATGTAAGCCTCTGGCTGTACATAAAAACTGGCGCCACCAATGCGTGCCCATGCACCGATTTGGTAGCCCAAACGGTTTTCCTGGCTTGCGAAATCCGAATTTAACTTAGCTAAATTTACACCTGCTTTAACCCCCAGGTTAAAGGTTTGTGCCTTTGCTGCTGCCCAACCCAAGGTCAGGAAAACAATAGAGAAGATGATCTTTTTCATTTTAGTTTAATTTTTAAGGTTATAAAATCAAAAACTTGCTTGTATGCATATTAAAGGTGTTTTTTGCACTTATGGCTTCTTTTTTAAAATTGCATACCGTAGTTTTTGTTCCGGGTTAGCTTTTATAACGCCGTTTTAACACAATTATCGTGCAAGAATTTTTCGCGAATGTCTGTTTTTTTTGTCAGATCACATAAAAAGGTATTAACCTGAACAAATATTTTTTACTTTTGCATCAAATAAAATATGCCATGGCTAATTTTCAACTCACTTCTGAAACCGCATTTAAAGTAAAAACCAAATTCTTAAGGAAATACCGCGATCTGGCGAACGAACCTTTGGCATTTGAGCCCGGTAAAGAAGATCAACTGGTTGAAGACTTAATGCGCCTGGTTAAACGCGACCGTACCTACGTTGAGTTTACCATTCAGAAAGCACTGGCCGATACCAAGGGAAACAGGCTTTAAGATTCCAGTTTTCACTTTTCTAAGTACAACATATTTAAGCTTTTTGTTGTCAATTTAACGTACAGGCGCTCGCTCTACCTCGCTTTCTCATGCAATTTGCATCTTTTATACTCGCATTCTTACTCTGGTTAAGTGCCCTTAAATTATCGGCACAACAACAGGCATTTAATGATGCTTTTCCTGATAGCCTAACATCAGCTCAAACCAGAAAACAATTAAACGACTTATCTGCGGATCAATATCTCAAACAAACTTTCATTAAAGGGGGTACATCGCTTAATTATAGATTGTTATTGCCGGAAAGTTATACCAGGCATTTAAAATATCCTCTGGTTATTACCTTTCATAACTCAACCAGGATAGGCACAGATAATGAAAGGCAATTAGAACCATTGGCCAGAATTTGGTTGCGACAGGACATTCGCCAACAATACCCGGCATTCGTAATTGCTCCACAGTTTCAAACACGTTCATCCAATTATTATCTGGATTCTGTACGGAATTGCCTGATCTCTAAACCATCAGAAGAGGTATATTTACTGTTGGAGTTGATCCGCGAGGTAAAAAATAAATATCCGCGGATAGACACTAATCGCATTTATTTGGTGGGTTATTCCATGGGGGCATCTACCGCGCAAAACCTCATGAACATTGCACCAAAAATCTTTGCGGCAATGGTTTCTATTGCGGCTGTTCCCGATTTCTTAAATATAAATGGCATTCAGCGAAAACCTATTTGGTTAATTCATGGCCGGCAGGACAATGAAAATCCATACAGTGGAAGCGAACATTTATATCAGGAGGTGAGAGGTAATCCCAATTTGTGCTTTACCACTTATAACAAGTTAGATCATAACCTCATTACCATTCCGCTATTGCTCACGCCTCAAATACCCGCATGGCTGTTTGCCCGGCATAAATAAAAAAGCTTAGGCTATACATTACTATTATTTGGGCGATTTTTTGCGTAACGCTTAATTTACGCCTGCCCCAAATAAGCTGTTTTTAATATTTATTGCTTTTTGTACATTTACGTTTCTACTAAAACGATAAATAATTTCCCCCATAAGCAGCCTTTTATTTAAATGCGCCTTTTGGGACTAAAATAATAAGGTTATGAAGAAACTAAAATATAGTCTTTTAGCAGTTAGCCTGGGGGTGGCTGCTTTATCTTTTTCTTTCAAAGAAGATTTATTTCTGGTTTCTAAAAACCTGGATATTTTTGCCTCCCTGTATAAAGAAATCAATATTAACTACGTTGATGATACCAATGCGCCAAAGTTGATGCGTACGGGAATTGATGCCATGCTCGATAGCCTGGATCCCTATACCGAATACGTTCCCGAATCGGAAATTGAAGATTATAAACTGAAATATGTAAGCACGCAGTACGGTGGTATTGGGGCCAGTACCGTTTTTATTGATGGTAAACTATTTATAAATGATATTAGCGAGGGCTATCCGGCATATAAAAGCGAAGTTAAACCGGGCGATCAGCTGGTAAGCATAAACGGAATTGTTGTTAAAGGTAAAGATCGTGCCGAAGTCAGTCAGTTGCTGCGCGGGCCAAAAGGCACCCCCGTTGATTTGCTGGTGATCAGGGATGGTAAAGAATTAACTAAAAAACTAACCCGCGAAGAAATTAAACAACCAAACGTTTCTTACTCGGGCATGGTGGGTGATGGTATCGGCTACATTAAACTTGATAAATTTTTAGAAAACTCAGGTCAGGAAGTTAAAGATGCTTTGCTAGCCATCCAGAAAGAAAATCCGAAAGGCGTAGTACTCGACTTGAGAAATAATGGCGGAGGGATTTTGCAGGAAGCAGTTAAAATTGTGAACCTTTTTGTAAATAAAGACCAATTGGTGGTTACCCAAAAAGGTAAAAATGTAGAAAAAACCCTTACCTATAAAACACTTTTTGCGCCAATTTCTACATCCGTGCCTTTAGTGGTACTGGTAAATGGAAATTCTGCGTCTGCTTCCGAAATTGTAGCTGGCTCTTTGCAGGATTTAGACCGTGCCATAGTAATTGGCCAGCGCAGTTATGGCAAAGGTTTGGTGCAGCAAACATTTAACTTGCCTTACAATAGTTTGGTAAAGGTAACCGTAGCTAAATATTATACCCCATCGGGGCGCTGTATCCAGAAATTAGATTACGCCCATAAAAATGCCGACGGTGTAGCCGAACGCTTTGCCGATTCTACCATGGTGATGTACCAAACCAAAGCCGGTAGAAATGTATATAGTGGCAACGGCGTTTATCCTGATATTGTAGTGGAAGCTTCAAAGTTGAGTCCGATTACAATCTCTATGCTGAATAAAAATCTTTTCTTCAGTTATGCTAACCAGTACAAAAAGGAAAAACCAACTGTAGCTGCAGCAAAAACCTTTCAACTTTCTGATGCCGATTATGCCGCATTTTCGGGCAGTTTGGCCGATAAGGATTTAACCTACCTGAGCCGCACCGAAAGATTACTCTCTGACCTGCGCGCAGAAGCTGAAAAGGAAAATAAATCGGCAGAAGTAAAAAGTGATCTCGAAAACCTGAAATATAAACTCACTTCTTCTAAAAAAACTGATTTGGTAAACCATAAAGCAGAAATTAAACGTGTGCTCGAAACCCAGATTGTAAGCCGTTACTTTTACGAAAAAGGAAGGATTGAGCAAAGTTTTCAATACGATAAAGAACTGGCTGCGGCGAAAAATCTGTTTACCAACCAAACCCAGATTTTAGCTATTTTAAAGGGCGACGGAAACTATAAAGTGATTGGAAAGCCTACAAAAGCAACAGCTTCAATTAATTAACCTAACCAAATTTTATCTTACCCAATGAAAAAACTAGCATTTGTAGGCCTTATTCTGTTACTGGCTTTAGAGTTAAACGCACAGGAATACACACCGGCAGCATCTAATTTAAAGCAAAGAACATGGTTTAACGATGCGCGGTTTGGCTTATTTATTCACTGGGGGCCATTTAGTATTCCGGGAAGTGGCGAATGGGTAATGAACGAAAGGAAGCTGACTGTACATAACTATACCAACCTGAAAGATTTTTTCAACCCCACAGCGTTTGATGCTGCACAATGGGTATCCATGGCCAAAAATGCGGGCATGAAATACATTACGCTAATTACAAGGCACCATGATGGTTTTAGCATGTGGGATACCAAATATTCGGATTTCAACATTGTGAACACGCCATATAAAAAAGATATTGTGAAAATGATGGCTGATGAATGCCATAAACAGGGTATACAACTTTACTTATATTATTCTTTGTTAGATTGGCGCCGTGAAGATTATCCGCATGAAACCGGGCGTACGGGCCAAAATTCGGGTAGAACGGGTAAAGGTGACTATGCCAGTTACCTGCAGTTTATGAAAAATCAGCTTACCGAATTATTAACCAAATATGGCGAAATAGGTGGCATCTGGTTCGACGGTCATTGGGACCAGACGGCTCCCGAAGGTGAAAAAGACCGAACCTCGCGCATAGACTGGAAATATGATGAAATTTACAGCCTCATCCATAAATTACAGCCACAATGTATGATTGGGAATAACCACCACCTGAGTCCTTTTGCTGGCGAAGATTTCCAGATGTTTGAACGCGATCTTCCCGGAGAAAATAAGTCGGGATTAAGTTTTCAGAAAGCATCAGATAAACTTCCGTTAGAAACCTGCGAAACGATTTCAAATTCGTGGGGATATAATTTGAGCGATACCCATTACAAATCGAACAAAGAGTTGGTGAATATGCTGGTTAAAGCCGCCAGTTTAGGGTCAAACCTATTGCTTAACATCGGACCAATGCCAAATGGTAAAATCCAGCCCGAGTTTCAGGAGCGTTTGGCCGGCATGGGTGCCTGGCTAAAAGTTTATGGAGAGAGTATTTACAACACCAAAGCAGGGTTTATTAAGCCGCAGGCTTGGGGAAGTATTACCCAAACCGATAAAAATATCTATATCCACATTTTGGATGGTAAAACCACTACGCTCGATTTAGAAAACATTCCGGCTAAAAAAATTAAAAAAGCCTATTTGCTAAAAGATAAAACTGCGGTAAATTATACCCTTAAAAAGGGAAAACTGAGCATAAATACTACAGTGAGTAGTACCGAGCCAGACCATGTAATTGTATTGGATATCGGGAAATAAATGGTTTGTGCTATTATAGCTTAGATGTAATTCTTTTTCATTTTAAATGAAAATTAACGTAAAACGTTTTACTTTTAGGGCTTTAAAATCTATCGTAGGACAGAACCATGCATTTCAACAAAATCTCATCCATTCTATTTTTAACTGCCTCTTTATGTGTTAATCAGGCCTTTGCGCAGCAAAAAACTAAATTAACCCAGTATATCGATCCGCTAATTGGCTCGGCAAAACACGGGCACGTTTTTGTGGGTGCCAATGTGCCTTTTGGCGCAGTACAGCTCGGACCCAATAACATTTTCGAAGGCTGGGACTGGTGCAGCGGTTACAATTATGTGGGTAACACGATTACCGGTTTTGCACATACCCATTTGAGCGGCACGGGCATCGGCGATTTAGGCGATATTTCGATTATGCCAGCAACAGGGAAAACCTTGTTAGAAAAGGGTAAAACGGCCAACGATCCGGCAGGTTATCTATCTACCTTTTCGCACCAAAATGAAGTAGCTAAGGCCGGTTATTATAGTGTATTGTTAGATAAATATGGAATCAAGGCCGAATTAACGGCTACCGAAAGAGTAGGGTTTCACCAATATACCTTTAAAAATGCGTCCGAAACGCCGCATATTATCATCGATTTAATTGAAGGGATTGGCTGGGATGCTCCGGTATCGGCCTCTTTTAAACAGCTCGATGCCATGACTATTGTTGGGCACAGAAATTCGAAAGGTTGGTCCAGCGATCAACGCTTGTATTTTGTAATCAAGCTTTCTCAACCGGTTAAAGCCATTACTTTATATGATAGTACTGTTGTTAAAAGCGGAAAAGCATTAACCGGTAAAAAGCTGAAAGCTGTTGTCGATTTTGCTGCAATAAATAATGGCAAACTGCAGATTAAAGTGGCACTTTCGCCGGTAAGTATCGATAATGCTATTTTAAACTTAAAAACAGAGCTACCCAATTGGGATTTTGCCGCAACAGTTAAAAAAAGCGATGCTAAATGGGAAAAAGAACTGGTCAAGGTGAAAATTGATGCTTCTAATAACACCAAAAAAGTATTTTATACAGCTTTGTACCATACCATGGTTGCGCCTTCACTGTTTAACGATGTCAATAAAGATTACCTCGGCACAGATAAAAAGGTTTACAAAAAAGCCGGCTTTAATAATTTAACTACTTTTTCGTTGTGGGATACTTACCGTGCAGCCAATCCGTTGTTTACTATCCTGCACCAGGATAAGGTGAACGATGTGGTGAATACTATGCTGGCCATTTACAAACAGCAGGGTAAACTACCTGTTTGGCATTTAATGGGAAGCGAAACCAATACCATGGTTGGCTACCACGCTGTACCGGTTATTGTTGATGCCTATTTGAAAGGATACCGCGGTTTTGATGTAAACCTGGCTTATGCAGCGGTGAAACAATCGGCCATGCAGAAAACAGATGGCATTGAGTACATCCAGGAGCTAAAATATATTCCTGCCGATAAGGTAAACGAATCGGTTGGTAAAGCTTTGGAATATGCGATTGATGATTACTGTATTGCGCTGATGGCTAAAGCACTGAACAAAACCGCCGATTACAACTATTTCAACAAAAGAGCAAAGTTATACTGCCAGTATTTCGATCCTAATGTTCAGTTTATGCGTGGTAAACTGGCCAATGGAAACTGGAGAAGCCCATTCGATCCTTTTTCATCTAAACACCGTGAAGATGATTATGTAGAAGGCAATGCCTGGCAGTACACCTGGCTGGTGCCTCAGGATGTTGAAGGACTGATTAATCTTTTTGGAGGTGATAAACCTTTTATCAATAAGCTCGATTCGCTGTTTACCTTACCTTTAGATTTGGGAACCAATGGTTCGCCTGATATCAGTGGTTTGATTGGTAATTATGCACAAGGAAATGAACCCAACCACCACATTACTTATTTATATACTTACGCAGGTCAGCCCTGGAAAACGGCCGATCTGATCCGCAAAATAGATAAAGACTTTTATTCGGCTAAGCCCGATGGTTTGTGCGGTAATGAAGATGTAGGGCAAATGAGTGCCTGGTATGTTTTCAACGCTATGGGTTTTTATCCGGTAAATCCTGCAAATGGTGCTTATGTTTTTGGCACACCATTAATTAACGAAGCCAGCATTGCGCTTAGAGGAAGCAAAAAGTTCGATATTAAAGTAATCGGAAATAGTACCGACAATAAATACATTCAGAAAATTGTGCTAAACGGCAAGCCTTATACCAAATCATTTATTTTACACAAAGCGATTATGGCTGGTGGAAATATGCAGATTTATATGGGCAACAAGCCATCGGCAACCTGGGGTGTAAAAACTGAAGACAGGCCTGTATCAACCAAATAATATAAGTATGATTAAATTAGCGGATGCTTGAATGACTAGAAATATCCTACTCATTCAAACATCCGCTCATTCATTCCAATAAATCACTCATTCAATAATTAATAATAATGAAGAAAATATTTCTACTTCTTTTATGCTGCTCGGGTTTAATCGCAGGTGCGCAGCAGCGTTACGAATTAAATTCGGGATGGATTTGTACCAATGTCAAAGATATAAAATCAGATGGTGCAGCAATTTCTAAAACAGGTTTCGCGCTCAATAACTGGATGCCAGCTACAGTGCCCGGAACGGTGCTTACCACTTTGCTGAACAACAAAAAAGTGCCCGATCCATTTTATGGCATGAACAACGAAATGATTGCCGATGTTTACCACACGGGTAACGAGCATTATACGTATTGGTTTGTAAAAGATTTTGACGAGCGTGCAACAGGTAATGAGCAGGTTTGGCTACAGTTTAGAGGGATTAATTACAAAGCCGAAATTTATTTGAATGGCAAAAAGGTAAATCCTAAAACCCAGGTAGGGATGCATATACGGGCGCAGTACAATATTACCAAACTACTTGCAGCTAATGGTAAAAACAGATTGGCTGTAATTGTTTATCCGCCTGATTTTCCAGGCAATCCTAATGGTGGCCAGGGTGGCGACGGAACCATTGCCAAAGGTTTAACTACACAATATACTGCTGGCTGGGACTGGATTCAACCCACCCGCGATCGTAATACCGGTATTTGGGACAAGGTTACCATCGAAAAAACCAAAAGTATCAATCTCCAAAATCCACATGTGGTTACTTTGGTTCCGGGTAAAAGATTAGCAACAGGTAAGCAAAACCCGGCAACGGTGAAGGTTACTGTTGAGGTAGAAAACCCAACCAGCAACGCTGTTTCTGGTACACTGCAATACGAAATAGCAGGAAAGATAATTAAACAGCCTGCAACAATTGCCGCCAACCAAACTACTACTGTTAAGCTTTCAGATTTACAAATCGAGAACCCCAAATTGTGGTGGCCAAGTGGCTATGGCGATCAAAACCTTTACGATTTAAAGATCAGGTTTATTGCCTCAGCACAGGTACTGGATCAGGAAGCGCTTAAAGTGGGTATCCGCCAGATTGATAATATCTGGAACGACCATACCAAAAGCATGGGCACATTTGTAAATGGCCAAAAGATTTTTATTAAAGGCGGTAACTGGATTATTTCTGATGCGATGTTGCGTTTTACCGATGCGCGCTACGATGCTGAAGTACGTTACCACAAAGATATGAACCTGAACCTGATCAGGATTTGGGGCGGGGCAATTTTGGAAAGACCAGAGTTTTACAATGCCTGCGATAAATATGGTTTATTGGTTTTTCAGGATTTTTGGTTTAGCGGCGATTGTAATGGCCGCTGGGTAGATCCGATGAAAAAAGAAGATCAATGGACTAGAAGAAACTATCCAGACGATCATCCTTTGGTTTTAACGGCTATTGAAGATCAGATTAAACTCATCAGAAACCATGCTTCACTTGCGTTTTGGTGCGGCGGAAACGAAATTACCCCACCTGATGATATTTTAAATCCTTTGAAAAATGATATTCTTCCGAGGTTAGACGGAACACGTCAGTTTTTCGATTTCTCTAACAGCGATGAAATGTCGTACAATTCCATTGGTGGTAACGGCGACGGTCCTTATGGCATTCAGGATATTAAAACCTTTTGGGGAACACAGACATTCCCTTACAACTCTGAGGTGGGTTCGGTAGGGGTAGGCGACTACGCTTCTTTACTTCGCTTTATTCCGGAGAAAAACCTGGTTGCACCACAATATAAAGCCAAGCCAGATTCGGTATGGGATTATCACAAATACATTTCTTACGAGCAATATCTTAATCCTTATGGTAAACCAAAAGATGCTAAAGATTTTGCCATGAAAGCACAACTGGCCAATTACGATCAGTACCGCGCTTTAATGGAAGGTTTCTCGAACAAAATGTGGGATTGGTATACCGGTTCCATCATCTGGAAAACCCAAAACCCGTGGACAGCCATGCGCGGACAGATGTACGATTATTACCTTGACCCGAATGCCTGTTTATATGGTTTAAGAAAAGGTAGCGAGCCCCTGCACGTAATGATGAACCCTTTGGATAGTATGGTAACCATCGTAAACAATCGCTTTACCACCCGCAACAACTTAATGGTGCAGGCTAAAGCCTACGATATGGATGGGAAAGATTATTTCTACTCACAGGTATTTAATTCAGTTGGTCCATCATCGGTTAGAAGGTTGTTCCCTTTAAATGAGTTTTTAACCAAGCTTGATAAAAAAGAAGGCGTATTTGTTTCGTTAAGAATTTTGGATCAGCAGCAAAACATATTGAGCGAAAATATTTACTGGCTGCCTGGAAAAGATGGCGAATATTCTGGCCTGAAAAATATAAAACAGGCACCATTAAAAGTTGCTGCGGTTAAAAAGAATGGTAAGGTAGAAGTTACCTTAAGCAATGCTTCAGGAAATCCGGTTGCATTTTTTAATCGGGTAGCCTTAATTAACGGTAACAGCAACGAAAGGATATTACCCGCATTTTACGACGATAACTATGTGAGTATTTTACCGGGTGAAAGTAAAACCGTTACGGTAGAATATACAGATACACAAAATAATTTAGCTGTTGAGGTATATGGCTGGAATGTTGCTGCGCAAAAAGTGAATGTTCAGTAGAAAAGAGAAGACCTCACAGGTTTTTAAAACCTTTGAGGTCTGAAATAGAAAAGGCGATACTTTTGGTATCGCCTTTTCTATTTTATGTAGTTTGCAATTAGCTTACGCCGTGCAATTTCACTTTTAGTCCGTCCATATTGTTGTTTAACTGCAGTTGGCAGGCTAAACGCGAATTGGGTAATAAATCAGGTAAAGTATCTAACATGGCATACTCATCGTCTGTCATTTCGTTAAGTTTCTCTTCACCTTCCAAAACATCGACACAGCAGGTAGCACAAAGGGCCATTCCGCCACAGGTTGCCAAAATATCGTATTCTGATGCCTTTAAAAACTCCATCAGGCTTAAACCCATGTCGGTTGGTGCAACGTGTTCGGTAACCGAGCCATCCGGCTCTTGCATATATATGTTAATGTTGTTCTCCATTTTTAGCTCTCTTTATAACCGCAAATATAGCAGAAAGCTTAAAATTCTGAAACTCCGTTTACAGTTGTATATTTCATGGTATATTTCACACCAGGATTCATGTAAGAATAAGCACTGTGGCTCATTAATGCTGCCTCGTGGAAACCACACAGAATTAATTTTAGTTTATTGGTGTAAGTGTTGATATCGCCAATAGCATAAATACCCGGGATATTGGTCGAGTAATCATCAACATTTACCTCGATTGCACTTTTGCTGATGTTTAGATTCCAGTCTTCAATCGGGCCTAATTTAGGACTCAAACCAAATAAAGGAATTAAATGATCTGCATCTACAACAGTTTTTTCCATTGTACGGTTCTGTACAATTTCAACCTTTTCTAATTTATCGGTTCCGTGTACGGCTTGCAGGTTACTGTTTAAAATCAGGTTAATTTTTCCGCTTTCGGCCAATGCCATTACTTTAGCAACCGAATCTGGTGCACCACGGAAACTCTCGCTTCTGTGTACCAAAGTAAGCTCCGAACAAACTTCAGCTAAGTAAATCGTCCAGTCTAAGGCAGAGTCGCCACCACCGGCAATTACCATTTTCTGATCGCGGTATTTTTCCGGATCAAGGATCATGTAGTTAACACCCTTTCCGTTTTCAAAATTTTCTAAGTTCTCTACAGCCGGTTTACGTGGCTCAAAACAACCCAATCCACCTGCAATTACCACAACTTTAGCTTCGATTACGGTGCCCATATTCGTAGTTAAAACGAAATCGGCTTCGCCACGCTTTTCTAAACCTTCAATACGCTCGCCTAAAGTAAACGTTGGGTGGAAAGGCTTGGCCTGCTCCATTAGGTTATCAATAAGCTCCTGAGCCAAAACAGAAGGGTAGCCCGGGATATCATATATCGGTTTTTTAGGGTAAATTTCAGACAGCTGACCGCCAACCTGAGGCAGGTAGTCAATTAAATGGCAACGCATTTTTAATAAACCGGCTTCAAAAATGGCAAATAAGCCCACCGGACCAGCGCCTATTACGGCTATATCAGTAGTGATCATTAAAAAAAATTTGACGCAAAGTTACGAAATAAAGTATTATCAATTCTGTTATTTAGAAATATTCCAGATAATTTTGTAAATCTGTTGTATTCAATATTTTATATGCCCTGCCTCTGTTAAAAGCAAAAGTTAAGGGTTTTTAATGTTTTAAAGCAAATTATAATTGGTCTATAGGTTTAGTAGGATAATGGTTTTTAAACTTCGTTGGTATCGTACAATGACAGAATTTTAGCTTGTCCAATTAACTTTTGTCCTTCATAGATATCCCAAGCTTTTCCGAGTTGCAAATGTCGGTGTAGTTTTGGGGAATCGATAAATCTGACTGTTACATTTTTTTTCTCTCCGGGTTCTATAGTGTGCCAATCATTAAAAGTGATATCTCCAATAAAGGTTTGCAGCACTTCTTCCTGTTTACGCTCAAATACGTGATTTGGCCTAAACCCGGATACAAAACCCGTTTTACGGCCACCATGTTCTGTTGGTTTTAATTCTAATTCTGCTTTTACTATTATTAAAGAATTTGAGGTTTTATAAGTTGTGTCGTTGTAGCTCTCTAATGTGTATTTATCGTAGGCCATTAGGTCAAAGACCTTTGAATAGCCAGTTTTAAGCCATTTTTTGTAAATAAGGACTCCATTTTGATAAACATATAATTCGTTGTTCTCAATCTTTTTATAGGTTTTCATCATTTACCAGCCCATCCCTAAGTTCTGAAATACAAAACTCCATACATCTGCCGATTCCTCAATCAATTTTGTAGTTGGTTTTCCGGCGCCATGACCGGCTTTGGTTTCGATCCGGATTAGCATCGGGTTATCACCTTTGTATTTTTCCTGTAAGGTCGCCGCAAACTTAAAGGAATGCGCAGGCACTACCCGGTCGTCATGATCGGCCGTAGTGATTAAAGTAGCCGGATAATTTACGCCACTTTTTACATTGTGCAGCGGCGAATACTTGATTAGATAATCGAAATCAGCTTTTTTATCGCTGGTTCCATATTCTACTGCCCAGCCCCAGCCAACGGTAAACTTGTGGTAGCGCAGCATATCTAAAACACCAACTGCCGGCAGGGCCACTTTAAAAAGCTCGGGTCTTTGGGTCATGCAGGCGCCAACCAAAAGCCCTCCGTTTGAACCACCTGAAATGGCAATTTTAGCTGGATTGGTATATTTTTCTTTTATCAGGTATTCGGCAGCAGCAATAAAATCATCAAAAACATTTTGTTTCTTCTCCATCATACCACCTTTGTGCCATGCTTCACCGTATTCGCTGCCACCACGCAGGCTCGGTTGTACGTAAATACCGCCATGCTCTAAAAACAACATGCGCGATAAGCTAAAACCTGGTGTTAAGCTGATCTGAAAACCACCATAACCGTACAAATAAACGGGATTATTGCCATCGAGCTTGATGCCTTTTTTGTGTACAATAAACATGGGCACTTTAGTGCCATCTTTTGATGGATAAAATACGTGTTTAGTTTCGTAATTTTCGGTATTGAGCTGAATAGCCGATTTTCTGTATAAAGTAGATTCGCCTTTTTTCAGATCGTAGCGGTAAATAGAGCTTGGTGTGGTGAAGTTAGAAAAGGAATAAAAGAATTCCTGATCTTCCTTATAGCCGCCAAAACCATCAACGGTGCCAATAGCGGGCAACTTTACTTCACTAATTTTTTTGCCGGTTAAATCGAACTGAACAATATTGGTGCTGGCATCTTTTAAATAAGTTGCCCATAAAAAGCCACCACCTGTAGCAATGTTCTCCATGGCCAGCTTTGATTCCGGAATAATTTTCTGCCAGTTTTTTCGATCGTTATTTTTCGGGTCGACCAGTACGATCTGCTTGTTTTCGGCATCCAGATCGGTGCTTAACAAAAGTTTATCGTCCACATTATCTACTACACCATGGTTGTTTTCAAAACCCTTTACCAGTTGGGCAATTTTACTGCCGGGTAATTTTAAATCCTGATAATACAAAGCATTGCCAGAAGTACCTGCATTGGCGTAAATAACCAAAAAGCGTTCATCTTCTGTAACACTGGCCCCAAAGTACAGGTTCGGATTGGTTTTATCTTCAAAAATCAGCTGATCGTTTTTCTGCGGATCGCCCAGTTTATGGTAGTATACTTTCTGGTATTTATTGGCCGCAGAAAGATCGGTGCCCTTTACCGGCTCATCGAACTTACTGTAGTAAAAACCATCGCCTCGCCAGGCCGCACCAGAGAATTTGGTCCATTTCAGTTCGTCGCCCTGTTTCATTTTGGTGGCCACTTCCATTACATATATATTACTCCAGTCTGATCCGGCCTGGGCTACAGAGTAGGCCAGGTATTTTTTATTGTGCGAAAAGCCAAGCAGCGAAACAGCCGCAGTTCCATCGGCAGTCAATTTGTTGGGATCGAGGAAAACTTCTTCCGCTCCATCCAGTCCTTTTTTAATAAACCAGATGCTTTGGTTCTGCAAGCCATCGTTTTTGGTAAAGAAATAATATTCGCCCACTTTAAACGGGGCGCTTTCTTTGGGATAATTCCAGAGGTCGGTTAGCCGTTTTTTAATATCGGCGCGGTAAGGAATCTGCTCGAGGTAATTTTGGGTTACCTTATTTTCTGCGTCAACCCATGCTTTGGTTTCGGCCGATGTATCGTTTTCGAGCCAGCGGTAAGGATCGGCTATTTTGTTGCCAAAGTAATTATCGGTGGTACTATCTTTTTTCGTGTTGGGATATTTCATTAATGTTATTTTTTCTGCGGCTTGCTTTTCTGGTTTACAAGCGAAAAGACTTACTGCAAATAAGCTCAATACAATTTGTTTTTTCATATTCAACAAGATTTATTTACTAATATATGTTTTTATAGAGGGATTACACAGATTACAAGGCTTTGCGCTTTAGTCTTTCACCTTGCTCTTTAGTCTTTTTACCTTACCTTTGCCTGTACATGGCCAAGAATATTTATTTCGCTTCCGATTTTCATTTGGGTACCCCGGATTATGCTGAAAGCCGCGCACGTGAGGCACGCATTGTAAGTTGGCTGAATTTTATAGCGCCAAGCTGTGCCGAGCTTTTTTTAATGGGCGATATTTTCGATTTCTGGTTCGAGTATGCGAAGGTAATACCGAAAGGTTTTATCCGCCTACAGGGAAAACTGGCGCAAATGGCCGATTCGGGGATAAAAATCTATTTCTTTAAAGGGAACCATGACATGTGGGTGCGCGATTATTTTACCCAAGAAATAGGACTGGAAATTATCAGTGATGAAATGATTATGGAGCGTGGCGGAAAGAAATTTTACCTGCACCATGGTGATGGCCTTGGTCCGGGCGATAATAAATATAAATTTTTACGGAAAATTTTTAGAAGCGGGCTCTGCCAATGGTTATTTGCCCGTTTACACCCCAATTTGGGCATTGGTATTGCCAATGGCTGGAGCAGAGGAAGTCGGGCCGCGCAAACAGAAAAGGAAGTTTTTTTAGGTGAGGATGAAGAATGGCTGGCCATTTACGCTAAAGAACAATTGCAGCAAACACATTTCGATTATTTTATTTTTGGGCACAGGCACCTGCCGCTCGATATCGATTTGGGTAAGGGAAGTAGGTATGTAAATATTGGCGAATGGCTCAATTACAATTCCTATGCTGTATTTGACGGAGAAGAGTTAAAGTTAGAATATTACCAGCCTAACGATTAGATTAACTTTATGTCTGGTGAAAGCACACTGTATCTAAACCTGATAGAACGGGAAGCCCGGAGCGAAGTCTGAGTGAGGATATGGAGAGATAGCAGGACTACTGGCTGCCATTGGCACAGAATCTTTCATTTTCCAATAATGCTTCCTGGGTTTCAGTTTATACCTAAGCGCATAACCAATTCAAACAGTTGGCCAACTAACCCTCCGATCTAAACAAACAAATTCAGCTTTTTTCCTTATTTTTGCATTTTCCTTAATTTTTGGCCCTATGCCAACAGCGCGGAAATTTCAACAAGAATAAATATGTTAGACAAATTAGAAGCTATAAAACTACGCTGGGAAGATGTAGAAGAGCAATTGAGTAATCCTGATGTGATACAGGATATGAAACGTTTTGCGGCTTTAAATAAAGAATATAAAGACTTAGGCAAAATTGTAGACGAGTATAAGATTTACAAGAATGTGATGAGTAATATCGATGCCAATAAAGAAATTTTAACGGCAGAGAAAGATCCTGAAATGCGTGAAATGGCGAAAGAGGAACTGGATTTGCTGTTGAAACAGCAGGAAGAAATGGAAAGCGCAATTCGTGTGATGTTGATTCCTAAAGATCCGGAAGATGCTAAGAACGCTGTTTTTGAGATTCGTGGTGGTACTGGTGGAGATGAGGCCGCATTATTTGCAGGCGATTTATACCGCATGTACACCCGCTTTTTCGAAACCAAAGGTTGGAATGTTGAAACCGTTGATGTGACAGAAGGTACAGCAGGCGGTTACAAAGAGGTAATTTTAAAAGTAAGTGGCGAAGATGTATACGGCCAGTTAAAATACGAAAGTGGTGTGCACCGTGTACAACGTGTGCCCGATACCGAAACCCAGGGACGCGTGCATACCTCTGCAGCATCGGTAGCGGTATTGCCGGAGGCTGAAGAAATTGATCTTTATATTAACCCTGCAGATATTGAGCTGCAAACTTCGCGCTCGGGAGGGGCAGGTGGTCAGAACGTAAATAAAGTAGAAACCAAGGTGCAGTTAACGCATAAACCTTCGGGCATTGTAGTGGTGTGCCAGCGTGAACGTTCGCAATTGGGTAACCGGATTATTGCGATGGAGATGCTGCGTAGTAAACTTTATGACATCGAATTGCAGAAAAAGAATGGTGATATTGCCGCTAAACGTAAAACAATGGTGTCAACTGGCGACCGTTCGGCAAAGATCAGAACCTATAATTATCCACAGGGAAGGGTTACCGAACACCGCATTGGTTTAACAATGTATAACCTGCCAACCATTATGGATGGCGAGATTCAGGAGATTATTGATGCCCTTCAGTTTGCTGAAAACGCTGAAAAGATGCAGGAAGGTGCTGCAAATTAAGTAGTTGCAATTATTTTAAAAAAAAGTTTGCGAATTAATATATAGTCTCTATATTTGCAACCTCGAAAGAGACAAGAGGTTCGAACTTTAAAGGAGAACAAAAGGAGTGGTAGTTCAGCTGGTTAGAATGCCTGCCTGTCACGCAGGAGGTCGCGGGTTCGAGTCCCGTCCATTCCGCAACAAAAGCCTTAACTTGAAAAAGTTGAGGCTTTTTTGTTTTACAGCCTTTCCGGTAAAATTATTCGGAATGAGGTTCAGCGCGTTACGTAATTATAGCATAAAATGTTGCTTCATATAGTGATAAACCAAATATAGTCTCTATATTTGCAGTCCCGAAAGGGGAAAGAGGTTCGGACTTTAAAGAAGAACAAAAGGAGTGGTAGTTCAGCTGGTTAGAATGCCTGCCTGTCACGCAGGAGGTCGCGGGTTCGAGTCCCGTCCATTCCGCGAAAATAGTTTTAAATCCAACTAAAAGCCTGTAAATTAAATGTTTACAGGCTTTTTCGTTTTCTGAAAGCACCAAATTATTCATTTTTTCGCAAGAAAAAGGTGAGCAATTCGGTGAGCACATTAAACGGTATGAATGCTCACCAATTATAGCTTAAACAGTTGTTTATAAGCTAGTTCAATCATTGAACATCTTGACTGTAAGTGACGGAATTAACAATTTTGTTTCACTTTAATCATTTGTCATGAGAACAAACATGAATCTGCTTTTTTATTTAAAAAAGCGCTCCACTTACAAAAACGGCCCTGTAACCATCTATTTACGCTTTACAATTGACGGGAGAAGGGCAGAAACCTCGACAGGAAAAACTTGCGATCCCAATCGCTGGAACACACAGGCGGGACGAGCCGCTGGTAGCAAAGAAGAAACCAGGGTTTTAAATGCTTACCTGGATAAGTTACAATCAAGGGCTCAGGAGCTTCACCAGTTAATGACATCGGGAGAAGAGACCGTTACGGCAGAAACGATTAAAAACCGTTTCATTGGCAAAGCGTTTCAATCAAGGACCCTAGTAGCCATATTTGAAGATCACAACGCCAAGATGAAAAGCCTCATCGGCAAAGAATTTGAAAGAAGTACCCTTCAACGCTATGAAACCTGTCTAATGCATGTTAAAGACTTTATGCAGTTAAATTATGATGTCTCAGATATTCCTGTTTCAAAGATCAACTTTGCTTTCATAGTCGATTTTGAATACTACCTTAGAAGCGTTCGCAATTGTGGTAATAACTCCGCAATTAAATACATCAAAAACCTTGGGAAAATTGTTCGGATATGTCTTGGTAACGGGTGGCTGATTGTTGATCCATATCTTGATTACAAACCAAAACAGAATGCCGTACACCGAGCTGTACTCACAAAAGAAGAGCTAAGCCGAATCAAAGAAAAAAAGTTCAGTATGGAGAGGGTTGCTACGGTTCGCGATATGTTTGTTTTCAGTTGTTACACAGGACTTGCTTATGTAGATGTGTGTAAATTGAAGCGTTCTGAGCTGATTAAAGGCACAGATGGCAATTTATGGATATACACAAGCAGAAAGAAAACCTATATACTTTCACGGATACCGGTGTTGCCAGCAGCTCTAGCTATAATTAAAGCCTATGAAAACCATCCCCAGTGTGTTGTCAAAGATACCTTGCTTCCAATGATGAGCAATCAGAAACTGAATGCGTATTTAAAGGAGATAGCAGACCTGTGTGATATCAGAAAGTCGCTGACTTTTCATATTGCTAGGCATACTTTTGCGACCACTATAACGCTCAACAATGGTGTGCCTATAGAAAGCGTGTCTAAGATGATGGGGCATACTAGTATCAAAACAACACAGATTTACGCAAAAGTTCTTGACCATAAGATTGGTTCCGATATGCAGAAAATTATTGGGATAGTAGATTGATTTAGAACTTTTGGCTGATAAGGGATGTGTTCCGTGATGTTTTCTTCAAATCTACAATTAGATATCTTTAGGCAAAAAAGGATGCAACATTTGCTGGAGAGTACTGAAAAAATCCTTGTAAAAAAATGTTGTACTAAACGTTGAGAAAAAATGGCGAATAAGGTCTTTTAAAATCGTCTAATTGCAAAATAAAATTTAGAAGATCGCGAATATCTCATTGAAAAAAGGCTTATGAAATAAAAATTCATAAGCCTTTTTTCAATGAGTAGTTTTTCAGTGCCCTCCATTCGCTGTGGCGTCCTTTTATCTAAATTAACGCTTTAGTTTATGAATGATGAGAGGCTCTCACCCATCGCTTTTTAATTTGAAAGACTTGTGCTGGTTTCAAAACAGCTGGTAAACGATTATTCTTTTAATAGAAGGAACTTTTTGCTACTTTTAAAGGCTCTCAAATATTATCGCAGTTCAGTTCACAAGACACATTGCTCAGATATTTGTTGGCTATTAAACCGGCATAAAATGGAATTGACAGTTGTATCTAGGTATTTAGATAATATTTTTGACGCATGCAGAGCACATCAACCAGCTGAGATTGATTTGTTCGATATGCAGCATTGGCGAGCTACACTTTTAGAATTAAACAGCCTGCTTGCGAAGAAAGGAGAGGAATATAACTTCGTAAAAACCATTATTCTATCCTATGAACATTTCGTCGAATCCTTGCCAAAAATTAATTCATCATATGATGAACTAAGTGAAATTGAAAGAAATAATTTTATAATTGCAATAGAGGATGGCTATGCTGTGATGTTAAGTCGCCTAAAACAACTGCGGTTTAATCTTTCCTTTTACGAAAAGTTCGGGTATTTTAATAATAATGTCGTTGCTGTTGGTGCAAATGGAAGTGGTAAAACATCTCTGGCTGATAATTTGAGGAGTAGTTTAAATAATAATGGACTTGTTATTTCTGCTCAACGGGTGCTCTTTATTCCTGAATTGGATAACATTCCCAATCCTCAGCTTAGTCAAGAACGATGGGTGGATATGAACCAGAAATCCAGGACCTTTAAAAATATTGGCGATTTTCTACAAATTAAGGAGGAGTTTGGTTTCGTTCTTGAAAATCTGATTGCTAAGCATTGCAGTTATGCTATTGATATGCTTGATAGTCCCAAAGGTGGAACCCGACCTCCATCTGAGCTTGAGACTACTCTCCTGATCTGGAATAATGTGTTTGAACATAGGAAATTGAAACTTGTACAAGGAATAAAACTAAAAGTGTTTTTCAATGATAAATCGTATGAGCCAATTCGGCTGAGTGAAGGAGAAAAATCGGCGCTATATTTAGTCTCACAGGTAGTTCAAGCCCCTATAAAGGGTTTTATCATTATTGACGAACCAGAAATGTACTTACATAAGACCATAATTTCAAAGATATGGGATATGCTGGAACGGGAGCGAGATGATTGTACATTTATTTATCTAACGCACGACTTGGATTTTGCTGTTAGCAGAAATACGGCTGCTAAGGTATGGTTAAAATCATTTTCATACCCCAATGATTGGGATATAAAAAGTATACCCAAAAATGATATACCTGAAAAATTAATGCTCGAACTTCTGGGCAGCAGAAAAAATATTCTTTTTTGCGAAGGTACAAAAGGCAGCATAGATCAGAGTATTTACGAAATGCTATTGCCAGATTACACTATTATCCCAGTTGAAGGATGTATGAATGTAATCAATTTCACCAAAGCATATAATAAGATTCCACACCTAAATACAAAGGCATTCGGGATAATAGATTCTGATCACCATAGTTCGGAAAGGTTGGAAAAGCTACGAGATAAAAATGTCTATAATATTAAATTGGCTGAGGTTGAAAACCTGTTTCTAGAAGAAAAACTTTTGAATCTGGTTGCCGAAAGACTTTTCAATAACCGTGTTGCACAGATCAAGTCTGATATTATCAAGGAACTTGATAAAGAGAAAGAAATTCAGGCTTCAAGGTTTATTACTAATAAAATCAACAATATTTTTAATGACACGCATGTAGTTAAAGCAAATAATGCGGAGGAAATTGAAGAAAATCTCTCAAATTTCAACGCTAAGATTGAAATAAAGAAATGGTATGAAGAACGGATAGTTTACATTGACTCAATTGTTTTAGGCCAGAATTATAAAGAGGTGATTTCTATTTTTAATAATAAAGGGCTTAAGGCTATTGTTGAGCGGCATTTCGGGAAGAAAGATTATACCGGTTTTGTTATGCAGTTGGTTCGGGCGAACCCTGATGCGTTAAAAATCGTTAGAAATTTACTACCTAAAGAGCTAATTGAATAGGCAAATAGATATTGAAATGGTCGGTCAAGCTTGAAATGCACATATAGTGCTATTTAGGTTTTTTAGCAATGCACAAGTAAAACATTATATTTATACTATACAAAATATAAGTAAGCACTGTCTCGTCCTGAAATTA